>CBDUCC010000128.1:0-9155 GCA_965365555.1 uncultured Myxococcales bacterium
CGGCCGTCCACAGCGCGCCGCCGCCAGCACCCAGCGCACCCATCACGAATCGCCGCCGCCCGGGCTCCGGAAACTGCTCCTCTTGCTCTGTGCTCATGATCGATCCCCTCCGCGGCTCCGTGAAGGCCACTGCCGCGCGAAGCAGTTCTCGAGCTCGGCCGCCGCCGGTTTTCCTCGAGGCGTGAAGCCGCCGTCGCGCGGCCCGCCGAAGCCGAACCAGTTCCATACGTAAAAGCCCGAGACGCTCGGCGTCTCGGCGAAGGCATCGCAGAACCCGCGATAGAGCTGGCGCTGGGCGTCGAGATCCACGGGCGCGAGCGTGCTGTCATCCCAGGGCCGCGTCGCGGCGCTCCGACGACTCGGGTATCCGACCTCGGTCACCAAGACGGGCTTGCCAAGCCTCGCGCTCAAATTCTCCATGACAGCCCGGGGTGCCATCCATGCATCGGCAACCGCGCGAGACGAATCCAGCGCGCCGCTTCCCAGCGGGAAGTAGGCGGTAAGCCCCACCTCGTCGAGCGCATCCCAGAAAGGAACGGCGTTCGCGTGATCCCAGTTCGCCGAATAGGTGATTGTACCCTCGAACACGGTCCGAACGTCGTCGATGAGCGCACGCCAACGTGGCTCGTATGCCTCGAGCGAGCTGAGCTCCGACCCGACCACGAAGCGTCCCACGCGCTCTGCCTGCGCCACACGAGCAAGAGGCAGCACGAAACGTCCGTACGATGCGAACCATGCGTCCAGACCGTCGGCCGGCGCGATCACTCCGCGCCATTCGTGGGGCTGACGCTCGGCGAGTCGCACGACCGGCATGAGGGCTGCTCGCATCCCGGCTTCGCGAATCTGGCCAAGCGTCCGTGCCAGCGTCGCCTCACTTGGCGAATGACCGGAGCGCATCTCGATGTCCGACGCGAATCGGTCGCTCTGCACCGCATTGACTACGACGAGGATGTCTGTGGCGCCCCGGGCGCGGATCTCGTCGATGAGCGCTCCGTAATCCCAATCGGGATCGCCGGAGAACAAACCGAGCGCCACGCCGCGCACGAATCGCTCCGTGGGCCGGACCGCAGACCCGGCGTGAAGCGGCTCCGGCGTCGCCCATGCGGCCCCCATGACCATACCGACCAGCAGTACGCATGACGAGAGCGGACGCATCAGGGCTCCACGGGCAGGTCGAGACGGCTGTATTCCGCCCAGGAGCCATCGTAATTGACGCAGCTGTTGGGTTCGGCTCCAAGCTGATAGAGCGCATAGTAGACCGCTGCCGATCGCGTGCCGGATTGGCAATAGGTCACCAGCGGCATCCCAGGCTCGATGCCACGCTCCGCGAAAAGCGCGCGCAGCTCCGAGGGAGACTTGATGCGATGATCGTTGTCCTTGGCGCGCAGCACCTCGGCCCAATCGAAGTGGACCGCGCCGGGAATACGCCCCGCACGCGCTGCCTTCGGATGCTTCTCACGACCGCTGAACTCGACCTCGCTCCTCGTATCGATCAGACGAGTGCCTGGGTTCGCCTCCATAAACGCCGAGACGTCGCTCCAGTGCTCGGCGGACACCATGGGCGGACCGTCGATGCTCGGGTCACCGGATGCGATCGCAAGTCCGTCCCCGCCAGCGACCCGGTGCCCCGCGGCCTTCCAGGCTTGGAGACCTCCATCGAGGACGCGCGTATCGAAACCACCCTTGGTTTGAAGGGTCCACCAAAGGCGATACGGCTCTGGACCGCCGTCGCCGTAAAGAACGACGGTGCTGTCACCGCGCACGCCGAGCCGTCGAAGAAGCTGCTCGAGCTCGGGGCGCGATCGGGACATGCCGGGCACCTCGTCCCCGCTCGAGTAGTCGCCCCGGTAGAGCCGTCGCGCGCCCGGAACGTGGCCGAGCGCGAATCTCGCCGCAGGCCGTACGTCGAGGACGACCAGAGTCGGCGCACCCAGCGCCTTGGCGAGCTCTGCCACGCTCACCATGGACGAAGGGTGTCGGTATCCGTCCTCGACCGCCTGCTTCCCGAACGCGACCATCGCAGCTTCCGCCGCGGCCGGGCTCTCCGAGTAGGCGCCCGCCGGTGGAAACACCCCGCTCGGCTGCGAAACCGCGGCTGGCTCCCCGAGCATCGGCGTTTCAGGCCCCAAACCACGGGGCTCGCGGAGGTACCAGGCGGCAGCCATCACCAAAGCACCGAGGATGCTCCACACCACCACGCTCTTCACACCGGGAAAGAACTTCTGCAGTGGCCAAATCTCCTGGCTGAAGAAGTTGTCCGGGAAGGTCTCGACTCCGGCGAAACCGATGTGTGCGGGCGGGTCCTTCGGCATCTTGGCCGTGCCGAAGATCCAATCCCAGCAACTGAAGATGATCCCGAAGTTCACCGTCGTCCGGGCGTCGCCATCGTAGTCGTGATGCCAGATGTGCATCCGGGGGCTGTTCAGGATGTACCGCCACCAGCCATGCCCGAGGTCGAGGTTCGCATGGTTGAGGTGTCCGATGAGCGTTCCGAAGATCGCGTGGAACATCAACGCCTCCCAACGAAACCCGAAGAACACGAGCGGCAGATAAAGCACGGACTTGTAGACGATCACCTCGAGCCAGGAAAAGCGAAACGAGACGATCCAATCCATCTCGCCGTCCTTCACGCTGTGATGTGCCTTGTGGAGCTCCCAGAGGAACGGAATCCGGTGCAAGAGGTTGTGAACGCACCATTGGATGAAGTCGACGGCGAAGAGCGCAACGAGGATTTGCGCCCAGAGCGGCCAGTCGACGGCAGCGTTCCGGTACACCGCATCGGTGAGCCCTTCTGCCGCCAACCACCGGTCGACGTAGGGCAGCACCCAGGTGCTCGCCAGCCCGGCCAAGAGCAGGCCGAGGAAGTGCCCATTGAAGACCAAGTGAATCAGGTCCGACCAGAGCTTCGGACGAAGCTGTTTCTGCTGCGGCCGCCACGGAAACAACCGCTCGAGCAGCATCACGAATCCTGATAGGAACGCCAGGCTGATTGGATAGAGATACGCCGCCATCGGGGGCCTCATAGCACGACCTAGGCGTGCTTTTAAGCGGGTCCGTCGGCCGCCCTCTGCTCGCGCTACTCGATGTAGCCGAGCTGCTTGAGCTGCTCGAGGGTCTGGGGATCGAGAGCGCCTTCGTGCTGCACGACCGGAGCCCCTTGGTCGATGTACTGCCGGAGTGCGTCGAACAGCGATGCGTGGCTGTCGCCGCCATCGAGCCGCGGCCTCTGCTCGCCGGGGTCGGCCCCCAGGTCGAACAGCGCTCGAACGTCCGCGTTGGCATCGTAGATGAGCTTGTCGTTGCCACGCACGACCGAGTACCGCCGGAGGTGCTCTGAGTCGTAGTGAAACTGCGCCTCGGAGAAGATGTCTCGGGGCTCGGGGCGGAGCAGAGACTCGCCGTCGACGGACTCGAGCGCCGGCCAGCCGAGGACCTCGGCCACCGTCGGAAGAATGTCGACATTCGCCGCGACGGGCGTCGTCTCTACCCCACCCGTCCTGCCAGGCATCCGAACGAACAGCGGCACGTGGATGAGCTCGTTGTGAACCGTCTTGACGTGCTCGCAGCTGCCGTGTTCCCAGAACTCCTCGCCGTGGTCCGAGGTGAGGATCACGATGGTTCGGTCGAGTACGCCACGCGCTTCGAGATCGCGAAAGAAAGTTCCGATCGACCGATCGACCTCGAGGATCTCACTGTCGTAGAGGGATTCGAGATACTTCTGCGTCCCTCGATCGGAGGGAATCGACCCCGGGTCCAGATACCGAGATCGATCCGCGGCGTCCTGGTACTTGCAGTAGCGGTTCTCCCGCGAAAGCCGGTCGATCTCGGGTCGCGACTCGGCGAAGTAGTTCTCCTCGGGCGCGTATGGTGTGTGCACGTCGTAGCCATGAAGGAAGAGAAAGAACGGCCGCTCCTCGGGCTTGCTGCGAAGCGCATCCTCGAGCTGTTTACCGAGGTCATGACGAAGCTCGATCACCCGTTTGAAGTCGACGTGCGAGGACGGCATGACTGGGTTGACGTAGCCGCCACCATAGAGCGCCGTCGTGAAGTACCCCCGGTCGTGAAGTAGCTCGAAGATCGTGGGATGCCCGGTGAGCGTGGGGATCAACGGCCCGTAGGTGACGCCGTGTCGGGCCGGCAGTAGGCCTGTGAACATCGAGGCATGCGCCGGCGCGGTCCATGAGCTCTGGCTGTAGGCGTTCTCGAAGCGAATCCCATCCGCGAAGAAGCGACAGATCTCTGGGGTCGTGTCCCGCTCGTATCCGTAACAGGACATATGGTCCGCTCGGAGTGTGTCGATCGAGATGACAATGACGTTGCAGCCGGGGCACTGGCCGTGCCGGGACTCGGAAAGCCGCCGCGTCTCGCCTCTTGGAACGCTCAGAATTACCGTCGCAACAGCCAGGGCGATCAGGCCCACCAAGATGAGCGGAAGCGCTCGCAATCTGGATCGAGAGTCGCGCATGAGGCTCTTAGTCGAGCACTTCCGGCCGGCGAGTGTAGATCATGAAGTCCTCGATGTTTCCTTCAAAACTGTATCCGACCTCCAAGAAGCGCCCAAGTTCGTCGAACTCTCCAAGCATCGCGAAACTGTCTCGGCCGTCCCCCGTGACGTGAGTGAAGACGTCACCGCGCGTGACGAGTACGACGTCGGGTCGGGTTCGTTCGAGGTCGCTCATCAGCTCGGCGCGCGCAGCGTTCGAACCGGGCCAGTCGAGACGCTGTGGAACGTTGTAGATGTAGCGACTGGCAAACCTCCGCGCCGCAAGGTCGTAGACGATCGGCTCGAATCCCCAGATGAACAGCGTCTCATCGTCGTCGGTGTTCTCTCGCAGCCACCGTGCCATCTCGACGTTTGCGCCGAAGCTGACGTCCCCCTTGCTGTGCAGCCAGTCGAGGGCGGCCGGCGAGCTCTCGCCGAGCAAGAGCTGAGTCCGGGCGTAGAGTTTGGCTCCGGTCGACAGCTGGGCCGGAGTGCTCTCCCGCGGCGCATGGTGGACGACGAAACCGACGAGCAGGAGCGTCACCGCGACTCGAAGGGGTTCGGTGAAGAGACGTTCCCAGAGCTTCCAGAGCCCCCAGCCGGCGAGCAGCGACAGAAGTGGAAGCGAGGCCCCGTAGTGGTAATCGAAGAACTTGGCTTGCATAGCAACGCCGAGGAGCTGAACGGCGACGACACCGAGCACGTGAAGAACGCCCGAGACCGCACGATCGCCCTGCGAGGTCAGGCCAGCGAGAAAGGCGAGGCCGAGCGGGATCAGAACGGAGAAGCGGGTCACTCCCTGCCGCACGGCATGGGCGAGCAGGGAGGGAAGCTTGGAGGGCTCGAACCCGAGCCCAGTGTACTGAGGAGTGAAGACGAAAAACGTCTCGTAGAGCTCGCCAAGCGATCCCTCGAGCGCGAAGAACGAGAGCGTGGCGCCGAGCACGGTCAGGGCGCCTAAACCAAAAGCCGCGCAAACACGGAGCATTCCTTGGGCGCGCTCACCCGGAGCGAGCGTCCGGCCCTGCTCTGCGAGCACGAACCCGAGGCTGACCACGAACCCACCTCCGAGGGGCGGTTTGAGGAGCGCGGCGACGGTGTAGAGCGCGCCGGCGCCGAGCCAGGCGCCGTACTGCCGGAACTGGGACTTTGGGCTCGCCTCGGGAGCCACGTAGGTCGCGCAGACGATTGCCCATGCGACGATGATCCCTCCGAAGCTCTCCGGCTGAGCGGTGTGCCAGAACTCGAGCTTCACATGGACGAACGCGGCGAGCGCAGCGCCGACGAGCCCGGCTCGCCAGTTGCCAACGAAACGCCTCGAAAGCACGGCGAATGCGATGACCAGCGAGAGCAGGCCGAGTGCCTCGACGAGTCGAATCGACAACATGCTCGGTCCGAAGAGACCTCGCGCACCGGCGTAGATGAAATAGATGAATGGGGGCTTGAAGTCCCATGCGTCTCGGTACGGCGCGCCTCCGGAAAGCACCACGTCGCCCACGACCGCGTAGATCCCCTGGTCCCGCCCATACCGGAACGTGAGAAGGATCAGCAGCAGGTACACGATCGCGGCCAGGCTGGCCGCGACGAGCGCCGCATTCGCATAGCGCGCGAGCCCAGCGGCGCGAACTCGTGATCTTTCCACCTGCGCCACGTCCGTGCTCGCCGCCTCGACCCCCATTTCCACGAATTTCCCAGAAAAGGCGCTTGTGTCTACTTTATCGTCGGGAAGCGGCGGTCCGTAGGTTGAGTGGAGAGGTCCTACCGCGCGATACCATGAAGGAAGGCTCGGAAAGGCCGGTGGGGGAGCCCGCCGCAGAACGCGCTTGGCGGCGACTGTCACTCGCGTATGCGGTCGGGCTTGCAGCGACGATCCTCTACGCCAATCGCGCGTTCTACCACGACGACGCATACATAACGCTGCGCTACGCGCGAAACCTCATCGATGGCGCAGGATTGGTTTGGAATCCGGGCGAGTACGTTCAGGGATACACGAACTTCCTTCACCTGATGCTGGTGTCGGGCTTGGGCCGACTCGGGATCGACCTAACGGTCGCATCGCGCGTCGTGGGCGTGGGGGCGCTGCTTTCGTTGGTGGTGCTTCTGATCGTCTGGTCACGGCGTGCCTCTGCTGCGACCCGACCAGGGCTTGGGCACATACCCGCCATCCTCGTGATGACCTCGGCACCGATGCTGGTCTGGTCGGTCGGAGGACTCGAAGGCACGCTCTTCAGCGTGATGGTCGCTTCCGGTTCGCTTCTTTTCCTCCTCGGCCTCGAGGGCAAACCGGGCACTGCGGCATTCGTCGCAAGCGGCGAGTGCCTGGGCATGGGCTTTGTCACGCGGCCCGACGGCATCCTGTTCCTGGCAATGTCGGCCTGCTGGCTCCTTCTGGACCGGCGGAGCCGGGAGGGACGGCGGGACCTCGTCGGGTTCCTCGGTGGAGCGGCTTTGGTCGCGCTGCCATACGTGATTTGGCAGGGTCTCTACTACGGGGACATCGTTCCGAACACCTTCTACGCGAAGACCGGTGCTCCGCTTCCGCTTCGCCTGCGCTTGGGGTGGAGCTATCTCGTCGATTACGCGCTCACGCCCCCGTTTCTCCCACTGCTCTTCATCGCTGCGGTCGCGTACCTAAGCGCGGCGAAACGCTGGGATAAGCCGCTTGGCTACCTCTCGCTGTCGATCGCCGCGTACGCAGGCTTCATCGTCTTCGTCGGAGGCGACCACATGCAGGCGTTCCGGCTGTTCCTGCCACTGGTCGCATTGATGAGTCTGGCGCTTGCCCGGGCCTCATCGACGCTGATCGAGGGGCGAGGCCCGCTGGCGGTCGGCGTCATCAGCGCTGCCCTGCTGGTACTCGCGACCCTGCAGTTGTCCGACCCGACGATCAATCCACGATCAGAGGACCCGGCGGCATTCGTCGGCACGATCGTTGGCAAGTACATCGCGCAGGCCTGGCCTGAGGGATCGCTCGTGGCGCTCAATACGGCCGGATCGACTCCGTACTATGCGGATCACCACCGCTATGTGGATATGCTCGGTTTGAATGACCCCCAGATCGCAAAGCGTCGGGTGGACGACATCGAGCTTCGCTGGCAGCTGGTGCCGGGCCATCTAAAGGGGGACGGCCGCTACGTGCTCGACCGACGCCCCAACTTCGTGATCGTGGGGCCTGCCGAAGGCACCCTGGTGTCGGAGCCCTGGTTCCTCTCCGACCTCGAGCTGTCCCGGGATCCGCGCTTCGCCGACGAGTACGAGATCGCGAGGGTCGCCCTCGACCAAGACGGCCGGGTCGTCGACGAAGACGGCTTGGTCTTCACCTACTATCGACGGACACGGGACTGAGCGATGGGTGCGAGATCAAGAACCCTTGCCGTCATCCCTGCGCTGCTCGCAGTCGTCATGCTGACCCTGGTTTGGGTGCTCGGTGGGGACGCGAACCCCGGGGCCCTCGGCTTTCGCCTCGACGATGCGTGGATCCTCGCGGTCTACGGCCAGGGTCTGCTCGAGGATGGCTTTTTGTCGTACGCGCCCGGCATTCCCTCGACCGGTTGCACCTCGCCACTCTGGGGAGCGGTCTTTGCACTGGCACATGCGCTCTTCGGCGAAACGACCGACGGCGTGGTCCTCGCCGTGATGCTCGTTTCCGCAGCCCTCCACGTCGGGCTTGCCGTCTATGCTGGTCTCCTCGTGCGCAGGCTCAGCGCGGATGACCTCGCAGGCGTCGTCGGCGGCGGCCTGGTCGCGATAGCCACCCCTTTCGCGGCGGCATCGTTCTCGGGCATGGAAGTGGTGTTGACGGGGCTGCTCCTGCTCGCCGGCGTCGGCGCAGCGACGGGCGGCCGCTGGTTCCGCTCGGGTCTGTGCCTGGCACTGGCCGCGCTCTGTCGTCCCGAGTCCGCATCGGTCGCACTCGTCGTGGGCACGTTTGCGGCGATCGACGCCCAGAGCCCCTCGAGCGCCGCCTGGCGACTCGCTCGCTTCATCCTTCCCCTCGCCCTCGGTGCCGGGCTCTTCATCGGGTACGACCTTTGGGCAAGCGGAGCGCCGCTGCCAGCGACCTTCTATGCGAAGAAGTCGACCATTCTCACGGATCTGCCCCGACGCTTCCAGGTTGCATTCCGTGACATGCTTCCGACTGTGCCTCCGCTCGGGCTCGGACTCGGTTGGTTCGCGCTGCTCGGTTTCGTGGTGGGCGGCTCTCGAGCTCGGCCCGATGGCCCCAGACCCCGCCGGAGGATCCTGCTGCTTCCGGTCGTCGCCGGCCTCGCCTATCTCACGGCCAACCTCTACCTGATCAATCCCCGAGACCCCGGCGCGTTCTATCATCAGCGTTACCTCTTGCCTGCGGTTCCGCTGATTCTGGTCGGCTTGGGGCTCGGTGCGTGGCGCCTCGGAAGACTCTCGCCCGTTCGCCTCGCGTATGCCCCCCTTGGCCTTCTGGCCCTGCTATCGATCGTCCAGGCAGGGCTCACGGTCACGCCCGAGAGCGTGCATCTTCACAACGACGTTCGTAACATCAACGAGGTTCAGCGTGCGCTCGGGGTGTGGCTTGGAGAACGGATCGCGCCGGGCACCTGGATTGCGGCGTCGGATGCGGGAGCCATTCGGTACTTCTCCGGGCTTCCAACGATCGACGTCCTCGGACTGAACACGGCCGAGATGCTCGGTC
>CBDUCC010000129.1:0-9095 GCA_965365555.1 uncultured Myxococcales bacterium
TGACGGGAGTCCCCCGCTCGCCCATCGCAACCTGGCAGCTTTTCACGGAGACGTGATCAGGATTGAAACGTGCGCCGGAGCGGCCGGCGGCCGCCAGGATTCGTCCCCAATTGGGATCGCAGCCGTGGAGCGCGGTCTTGACGAGCTGTGAGCCCGCGATCGTTCGGGCGATCTGAACCGCATCGGCGTTCGTCCGCGCTCCGTCGACCTGGATCCTCACGAGATGCTTCGCACCCTCACCGTCGGCGACGATCTTCTTCGCGAGCTCCTCGAGGACCTCGGTGAGGGCGGCCGAAAAGCGGCGCCCGGCCGCAGCCTCGATTTCGATGGGACGGCTCGTGGCAGCACCGGACGCGAGCACATAGATCGAGTCGTTCGTGCTGGTGTCTCCATCGACGGTTGCTCGATTGAAGGTCGCATCGGTAGCCTGATGTAGCATTCGGCGGAGCGTGGTGCGTTGGATCGAGGCATCGGTAGTTACGAAGGCAAGCGTCGTAGCCATGTTCGGGTGAATCATGCCGGCGCCCTTGGCGATTCCCAGAACGCGGCAGATCGTTCGACCTACCTTGACCTCGGCGCGCGCGACCTTCGGACCCCGATCGGTGGTCATGATCGCGCGTGAGAAGCGCGTCGCGCCCCCTTCGGACAGATCCTCGACCAACGTTGGAACCGCCTCGGTCATCGTTGACTCCGGAAGTTGGACCCCGATCACCCCGGTCGACGCCGGAGCAACGAGCCCCCCTGCGATTCCGAGGGCGGAGGCCGTGGCTCGCGTGAGCGCAAGCGCGGTCTGCCGGCCCTGCTTCCCGGTGCAGGCGTTGGCGTTGCCACTGTTGACCAAGACAGCCTGGCAGCGGCCCTCGCGGAGGCGGCGTTCGCTGATGACGACCGGCGCAGCACGGACGCGATTCCTGGTGAACACCGCCGCTGCGCTCGCAGGCTGGTCCGCCACGATCAGTCCCATGTCGAGGGCCCCGGCGGGCTTGATCCCCGCGTGAACGCCCGCGAAGCGAAACCCGTTCACCTTTCGGCTCATCGCCTGTCTCTTACCAGAAGCCGCCTATTGCGGCGAGGCTGCGGCCTGGTCTTCGCGGTAGTGACAGTTCTTGTATTTCTTGCCGCTGCCGCAATAGCACGGGTCGTTACGACCGAGCTTGGGTCGCTCGCGCTTCACCGTGGCCGCTTGAGCTGCAGCCTGAGGCGCCGGCGGCACAGGAGGTCCTCCTGCCCCGGTTCGCCGTCCGCGTGCGGCCGCCGCCCGACGTTGCCGTCGACTGAGGCCGGCTTGCTGTCCCTGGCCGTCTCCGTCGCCGCCACGTTCCCCAGGATGCATCGACTGCATCTGGCGCTGCCGCTTCTCCGACGCCTGACGTCGCTGCTCTTCGAGCCGCTGAAGGTCCTCCTCGCGCGCGCGCTCGACGGTGAACATCGAGAGCGTGACGGACGACTTCACGCTCTGGACCATCTCGAGGTACATGTCGAAGCCCTCGCGCTTGTACTCCTTCTTTGGATCCCGCTGGCCGTAGCCTCGAAGTCCGATCCCGTCACGAAGGTGGTCCATCGCCTGAAGGTGGTCCATCCACTGCTTGTCGATCTCCTGAAGGTAGAGATCGCGGAATAATCGAAGGAAGTTCTCGGTCCCGAACTCATCTTCTTTGCGGACGAGTAACGCCTCGGCATCGCCGTAGAGCTTGGAAAGAAGCTCCTGCCGATCGCTGATCTCGCGGATGCCGGTCGCCTCGATTCCGAATTGCTCCTTGTACGCACGCTCCAGGCCTTCGAGATCCCAGTCTTCGAAATGCTTGCCCGGGGGGCAGGCATGATCGGTCATGGTCACCACGATCTCATCGACCAGATCGAGCAGGCGTTCCTTCTGCTCGGAGAGCGACATGCCGACCGCGTCTTCGAGCGCCTCGTACGCAGACTTTGGGTCGTTTCGGTAGGCATCGAGCGGAACGACGCAGCCAAACCACTGATAGATGTCCTTTTCGAGTGACTCGACCCTCAGGTCGGTGAGCGAGGCGAGGTCCGAGGCGAGCGCCCCTTCGCGGAAGGCCGGAAGCTGGTCCTGGGTCAGCCCACCATCGGGAAGCGGATAGGAGTGGAACTTCACCATGTTCTCGAGCACGCCGGCCACGCGGGCCACCAACTCGGTGTTGACCTCTTCGACGAAAGGCTGCGGCTCGACTCCGGCCTTGCGCTCTTCGTCGGTGGGAACCGAGCGGTATTCGCCACGCAGAACCTGTTTGCGAAGAGCGTACATGCTCTTTCGCTGCTGATTCATGACGTCGTCGTACTCGAGGAGATGCTTTCGAATGTCGAAGTTGCGCTCCTCGACCTTCTTCTGAGCATTCTCTACGGCCCGCGTCACGAGCCGGTGCTCGATCGGCACGTCTTCTTCCATTCCGAGCCGATCCATCATCGCCTGGACGCGCTCCCCGGCGAAGATCCGCATGAGATCGTCCTCGAGGGACAGGAAGAAACGGGACGCCCCGGGATCGCCCTGACGACCGGAACGGCCGCGAAGCTGATTGTCGATGCGACGTGACTCGTGACGCTCGGTGCCGATGATTCGGAGGCCGCCTGCATCCTTGACGCGCTGGGCGTCTTCCTTGCACTTGGCGATGAAGTGCGCGGTCGCCTTCTCGACGGCTGCGTCGCGCCGCTCCGGATCGGCCAGGACTTCCTCCGGTGCGTTCTCGACGACGTCCATACGGGCAAGCATCTCGGGATTACCGCCCAAGACGATGTCGGTGCCTCGGCCAGCCATGTTGGTCGCCACCGTCACCGCGCCCGGCGTACCGGCCTGGGCGACGACGTATGCCTCGCGCTCGTGCTGCTTGGCATTCAGAACGTTGTGGGGAATGTTCCGTCGATTCAGGAAGTGGGCGACGGCGTCCGACTTCTCGACGCTGGTGGTACCGACGAGCACGGGTTGACCTGCCTGGTGCGACTGCTCGATCTCGGCGCAGATCGCTCTGAACTTCTCGCGCTCGGTCTTGTAGATCAGGTCCTCGGCATCATCGCGTGCGATGGGCTTATTCGTCGGGATCACGACGACGTCGAGCTCGTAGATGTTGTGGAACTCGGTCGCCTCGGTGTCGGCCGTACCCGTCATTCCCGAGAGCTTGCGATAGAGGCGGAAGAGGTTCTGGAATGAGATCGTGGCGAGGGTGAGGTTCTCACTTTGGATCGCCACCCGCTCCTTGGCCTCGACGGCCTGGTGAAGCCCATCGGACCACCGCCTTCCGGGCAGCACACGGCCCGTGAACTCGTCGATGATCATCACCTTGCCGTCTTCGGAGACCATGTAGTGCTGGTCGCGGTGGTAAAGCGCATGGGCGCGCAGGCACTGCTGAAGAATGTGAAGCGTCTCGAGGTTGACCGGGTCGTAGAGGTTGACCCCATCACCGCCGAGCAACCCGCGGCCACCGAGGAGCTCCTGCGCGGTCTCCATGCCGTCTTCGGTGAGAGTGACACTCCGATTCTTCTCGTCGAGATCGTAGTGCTCGTCGATGCGAAGGCGAGGAATGATCTCGTTGATTTGCTGGTACTTTTCGCTCGCCGTCTCGCCGGGACCACTGATGATCAACGGCGTTCGCGCCTCGTCGATGAGAATGGAGTCGACCTCGTCGACGATCGCGTAGTTCAGATCACGCTGGACATAGTCGTAGATGCTGAATTTCATGTTGTCGCGCATGTAGTCGAACCCGAACTCGTTGTTCTGTCCGTACGTGATGTCGCAGGCGTACGCTCGCTTCTTCACCGCGTTCGACTGCCCGGGCACGACGACACCGGTGCTCAATCCAAGGAAGCCGTAGAGCTTGCCCATCCACTCGGCATCGCGCTGCGCCAGATAGTCGTTGACGGTGACGACATGGACGCCCTTGCCTTCGAGCCCGTTCAGATAGCAAGGGAGCGTCGCGACCAGTGTCTTGCCTTCGCCCGTCTTCATCTCCGCGATCTTGCCCTGATGAAGGACGATGCCGCCTACGAGCTGGACGTCGTAGTGCCGCATTCCAAGTACGCGCTTGCCGGCCTCGCGGGCGACGGCGTAGGCGGGAATCAGCAGGTCATCGAGCGGGGCGCCGTTGTCGAGTTGCTGGCGAAATTCGGCCGTCTTTGCCCGAAGCTGCGCGTCCGACAGCTTCTTCGTGTCGTCCTCGAGCGCCGAGATCGCGGAC
This sequence comes from uncultured Myxococcales bacterium, assembly GCA_965365555.1. Taxonomy (GTDB): domain Bacteria; phylum Myxococcota_A; class Polyangia; order Polyangiales; family Houyiibacteriaceae; genus SG8-38. Next base: position 4,185 of record CBDUCC010000129.1, read on the forward strand.
ACCATGGGCTGCATGCGCTTCACTTCGCGCTGGTGCTTGGTGCCGAACACCTTCTTCAAAACCGAGTCGAACACGGCTGCAATCTAGGTCGGCCCGAGGTGCCGCGCAAACCACTGTCAAAACCAACGCTTAGAGAGCGCGAGCAGCGCCATGAGCACGAACACGAAGAACACGAAGGCCCAGAGGCCACGGCCACCGGACGCCGATCTCCGAGGCGGCGCGCGCTCGTCGAGACCTGCAAGCAGCCGCGCGGCATCGGCACGAGCCGTCTGCTCGACCCGAAAGAGTACCGCGCTGACGAGAAGGCCGAGGACGAGGATGAACGCGGCAGCGAGGAAGCGAAGCCGATCCTGAATCCCGTCCGGTTCTGCGTCCGCGAGGATCGCTGAACTGACGCCGGTACCGGTCGAAACGACATCGAAGCTCGGCACCGCGAAGAGCGCTCGGATGGCGAGCTCCTCGTCGCCTTCGTAGCGCCCCTCGAGAACGGCATGGGCCAGGGGATCGAGCCCTTCGAGCTGGGAACGTTGGACGGTCGCCTCCGCCGCTTCTCGAAGGGCGCTCCGACCCCCGGGCCGAGCGACGACGGCATAGGAAACGGCGGCGGTATTGTCGGAGAAGAGGTCTTTGCGCAGCTGGACACGCCAAACGCCCGGCCCTGGCAGCTCGAAGGTCTCGGTTTCGGCGTCGAGAGACAGGGCGGCTACCCAGCGACGTCCCTCGAACAGGTCGAGCAGCACCGGTGTGGGACCGCCCAGGTCCTGCCAATGGACGGAGGCCCGCCCTCCTCGGGCGCTCACACGGGCGACCATGGCACCGGGGACGATGGGGAGCCGCACGCGCCTCGAAGCGAGAGGTAGACCGTTCGGGTCGAGAGCGAAGACGTCGACGAGCGCTTCTTGGCCTCGAACGGTTAGCGAGAGCTCTGCGAAACCGCCCACGACGGGCGCAACGGGTTGCTTCAGCTGAGCACCTCGGAGGTTCTGCACACGGACAGCCCCGTCTGCTCCGTCGACCCAAACGAGCAGCGTGCACTCGAGCTCAGGCGCGCATGCCCCCTCTGCGATCCGAGCATCGATCGTGCTCGGCGCCTCGTTCGGCACGTGAACCTCCATCGGCTCGAGCTGGTACGCCTGAAACGCGTTCACGCTTCGGCCTTCGGGAAGCTTCGAGTCGATACCCGGCCGCACATAGAGCGTGCGGCTCACCTCGACCTCTTCTCCGTCGATGATCGACCGCGCAGTCAGCGAAAGCTCGCCCTCGATCGATGCGCCGATCGGAAGCGTACCCTCGGCACCATGCACACGCGAGGTCTGCAGAGATGAGCTCTGCAGCACGAGCCCGGCCTCGTCGTGAAGCTCGATCGAAACCGCGGGGGTTCGAATCACGGTTCGACCTTCCTCATCTTGATCGACCTGCCACGCACGCACGCCGATCGAGGTTCCCGGACGAGCTACCACCGGAGCACTGAAGCGCAGATCAGGAATCGCGCGCGGGCGACCCGCGAGCCACAGAGCAGCGAGCACGATGGCGACCAGGATCGGTGAGAGTCGGATCACGCGGGCAAATCGCTCGGAGTGAAGCCGTGGACTTGCAGTAGGGATGGACAAATTCGAGATATTACCTTAGGTACGATTCGGGTATAGACCGCGCATGGGAGCGACCGCCGAACATGACGTCGAGCAGCTACGTGCTCGTTTGAACGAGTACATGAACCGACACGGCTTGCGGTCGACCGAGCAGCGTCGGGTGGTCACCGAGCTGTTCTTCGCAAGCAACGGACATCTGTCCATCGAAGACCTGTTGGACAAAGTCCGAGTCGAGGAGCCCGGCATCGGTTATGCGACCGTATACCGCACGCTCAAGCTCTTGAAGGATTGCGGTCTCGCGTTCGAGCGGCACTTCGGAGATGGGGTCTCCCGCTACGAAGTCGCATGGGAGGACGAACATCACGACCATCTGATCTGCGTCGAGTGTCAGAAGATCGTCGAGTTCGAAGACGACGGGATCGAGGCGCTGCAACACGAGGTCGCCGCGAGGCACGGATTCAAGATGGTCCGCCACAAGCTCGAGCTCTACGGGGTCTGCCCCGAATGCCAGACGCGCGGCTGACGGCCTTGCAATCCGGGTCGGGGCGAGCCTCCTGCGGTCAAATCGTGGCGAACGCTTCGGCTGGCATCTCCACCGGCAGGGTGTCGATCTGGCTCAGTCGCTGGACACGGCTCGGCAGCGAGGTGAGGACGTTGTTGGCGAAGAACTGCGCGGCGAACTTCTTGCCCGTGTAAAAGGCATGATCGGGGTGCGTCTCCGAGGTCTCCGGAAGCTTAGCGACGGCAATCGCGGCTTGCTCGAGGAGAAGCCAGCCGACCGCGAGCTCACTCATGATGGTCAGGAACTGCTCCGCTGCCAGGGGGATGTGCTCGAGCTTGCCGCCCTTGAACCAGCCGATGAACTGCATGACCGATGCGGCGACGGCTTCGTGAGCCGCTTGAAGGTGGTCGAGACCCTCCTTCAGCTCTGGCTCGTCCTTGTTCGCCGTGATGAAGTTCTGAATGTCGAGGAGGAACGCCTGGGTGTTTGCTCCACCGGCTTGGCCGAGCTTGCGGCTGACGAGGTCCATCGACTGAATGAAGTTGGTGCCTTCGTAGATCTGGAAGATCTTCGAATCGCGGCAGTACTGCTCGACCGGATAGTCCCGCAGGTATCCGTGCCCTCCGTGCACCTGGATCGCGTTGGACGACACCTCGAACGCGGCATCGGTCCCGTATGCCTTCACGAGCGGTGTGAGCAGATCGATCTGCCCCTTGTGGTACGCCTCGGACTCGTCGTCCTTGCCCTGTGTCGCCCGCAGTCGATCCGCATGGTTCGAAAGCTTCATGATGAGCGCGCGCACGCCCTCGACCTTGGCCTTCATCGCGAGAAGGTCGCGGCGAATGTTCGGGTGCTCGAGGATGGGGACCCGCGGAGCGTTCGCATCCTTGAACTGCTTCACGCTTGCGCCCTGCTTGCGCTCACGGGCATACTCGAGCGCGCTCAGGTACGAGGCAGACGCCACGGCCAGGCCTTGGATCCCGACTCCGATGCGCGCAGCGTTCATCATGTGGAACATCTGCCGAATGCCCTGGTGCTCCACGCCGCCCACGACCTCGCCGAGGCAGTTCCCTTCGTCCCCGAAGTTCATCACACAGGTCGCCGAAGCGTTGATCCCCATCTTGTGCTCGATCGACGGCACGGTGACGTCGTTGGTCTCGCCGAGCGAGCCATCCTCGTTGATGCGCACGCGCGGTACGATGAAGAGCGAGAGCCCCTTCGTGCCGGCCTCGGCGCCCTCAATCCGGGCGAGCACCAAATGGATCACGTTTTCGCCGAGGTCGTTGTCGCCACCGCTGATGAAGATCTTGGTCCCCTGGACGTTGTAGCTGCCATCCTCGTTGCGCGTCGCGGCGCTCGAGGCCGATCCCACGTCGGAGCCAGCGTGTGGCTCCGTGAGGCACATGGTCCCGGTCCACTCACCGCTCAGCATCTTGGGAACGTACTTCTGCTTCTGCTCCTCGGTCCCGAACTCGAGGATCAGCTCGGCCGCGGAGAGCGTGAGGCCGGTGTACATCGTGAAGGCGGTGTTCGCGCCGCACAGCATTTCCTCAACGAAGGAGCCGACCATCGTGGGCGCATCCTGTCCGCCCCAGCGTGAAGGCGCGGCCACGGTCCGCCACCCGGCCTCCCAGAGTTTGTCCCAGGCGTCTTTGAAGCCATCCGGAGTGATGACGCGGCCGTCTTCGATTCGGCATCCCTGCGCATCGCCGGAGCCGTTGAGCGGACCGGTGACATCGCAGACGAAGCGATACACCTCGTCGAGAACCATGTCGCACTCCTCGGTACCCCACTCGGCGTAGGGCTCTTTGCCGAGCACGGCGGGCAAGTCGAACTGCTCAAAGAAGAGGAATCGAAAGTCTCGTAGATCCGCACGGTAGCGGTTGATTGCTTGCGCCACGTCAGCCTCCAATGTTCGGGTCGGTCACCCTCGAGCCAACGGGATTACCCATTGCGGCCCTGATGGATGCCGAGCGTAAGGAAATCCTGAGGTCACCTCGCCTTTGCGTCAAGGCGGCGAAAAATCGCTACTTCGTGCGATGGATTACGAATTCGCCGATGCGTTCGATCGCCTGACGCCCCTCTTCGAGCATGGGCGCAAACACGTGCCATGCGTGGATCATGTCCGGCCAGACTTCGAGCTTGACCTCGACCCCCTGCCGACGCGCGCTCTCGGTGACGCGGAGGCTGTCATCCAGCAGGGTTTCTGCGGCTCCAACCTGGATCAGAAGCGGTGGAAGGCCTCGCATCTCGGCATGAACCGGTGACACCAAAGGATTATTGTGCTCCGAAGTCGGTGCGTATCGTTTCGCCATCGCTCGAATGCCGAGGCGGGTCACGAAATCGTAGTGCCTGTTGAATTGCATGGAGGTGCTGCGCGAGTCCAGGTCGAACCAGCCCGAGATCAGAACGGCGCCGGCCGGCAGAGGCAGGTCGTCATCTCGGAGCGAAACCAGGGTTGCCAACGTGAGGCCCGCACCGGCGGACTCGCCACCCATGACGATCTGCTCGGGACGGATACCTTCCTCCTCGATCAGCCATCGATAGGCCGCAAGGGAGTCCTCGAGGGGCGCCGGGAACGGATGCTCCGGAGCCAAGCGGTAGTCGGCAGCGAGTACGCGCATACCGCTCGCGATGCAGAGGCGCGCGAGGAAGTCCCGATGGGAGTTGATCGAGCCGGTCGAGTAGCCGCCACCGTGGAAGTAGAGCATCACGCGGTCGGGGTCGCTGTTCGGCTGCGAGAACCACTCGGCCGACACCGAACCCGCTCGGGTAGGCTCCATGCGGACCTCGCGCATTGGCTCGGTGACGGGTCTCGGC
>CBDUCC010000130.1:0-9075 GCA_965365555.1 uncultured Myxococcales bacterium
ATCTCGGCGATCGTCGGGTCGTCTCCGGAGAGCCCCTGCTCAGCCCCGGGCATCCCCACCTTGGACAGGCCGGTTCGGAATACTGACTGACCCGTGATGAACGTCGAGCGCCCCGCGGTACAGCTCTGCTCGCCGTAATAGTCGGTGAAGATCATCCCTTCACGCGCGACCCGATCGATGTTCGGCGTGCGGTAGCCCATCAATCCCATCGTGTAGGCGCTGATGTTCGACTGACCGATGTCGTCGCCCCAAATCACGAGGATGTTGGGTGCCTCGCCGTTCTTGGCGGTGTCCACGACATCCTCGGCCTTGGCAACCGAGACCGGGCTCACGGGGTAGAGTGCCTCTTTCGGCTCCCACCCCTCCCTCGGGACGGTCGGAATCGCGGGCGCCTCTTCGGACGGCGCCGCGGCCTCTTCACCGGGTGCGGACCCGAGCTTGCATCCAGAAGCCAACACGAGCGCACCAAGACATACCAATGAGACCAAACGAACCATGCTCACCCTCCTGAAATTGGAAGCGGAAGCGTAACACGCCCGCGCTACGATCGGTCAACCGACTTTCTGCGAAACTGGGGGCCGAAGCGGCGTTTTGAGCTACTGCTCAGCGCTCGAAGTCATCGCATTCGTACTTGTCGTGACCGCCGGCGGGCTCTTTGCAATGGCCTTTGTCCTCGTCGGTGTCGGTATCGGAATCGCTGTCCGTGTCCTCATCGTCACAATCGTGATCGCAGCAGCAGGCCTCGCCTTCGCACGCATGCTGGCAATGGGCCTCGATGTGCCGAGCAACGTATCGGCACATGGATTCGCTCTCGAGCGTCGCGCTGCAGCCCCGAAAGAGTCGTTGGCCGATTCGCTCGCATGGTTGTTCACAGCTCAGAGGGTCGGGCTCGATGCAATCGTCTTCGATGCATTGGGAGAGTCTGAGGAACTGTCGACCCTCGGCGTTGCATGCGTCGACCTCAAATCCCTCGTCGATACACTGCATCACCGCCCGCCTCGTCTTGGCTCGACAGCGATCGTCAAAGCTTGGGAGCGGACAGTCGCCGGTACAGGCGAAGAAGCTTCGAATCCCGCGAGCAAAGCAGACATCGCGAGCCGGCGGATTCCAAGCAGCGTCTGCGGCGGCATGATTCCTGCGGCGCCTATCCAATCGGCATCGGTGGCGCAGCTCCCGGGAAACGCACCGACGTCCGTCCATCGGCTCGAGATCAGGCCTGGGCGGCGAGCGACCTCGAGGGGCAAGCCTTCGTCAGAGGTTTTGAAGGTACCGAATCGCCTCGTTCGCTGCGGTCCTGAGGCAAGCGTTGGTGTTGACCTTGCGCTTGATCAGCGCGCCCTCGGTACGAATACGCTTGCGCGCCTTTCGCAGATGGGGAATCGCGGCTTTGTCTCCGAGCGTCCGAAGCCTACCGACGGCGTCCTTACGAAGCTCGCAGGTCTCCCCCTGTTCGAGGTCGAGCAGATACGAGCCGAACCGATCGACACGGTCGCCAAGACCGACCTCGTCGGCGATACGGAGCGCGGTATGTCGGCGCCTCGGAATCTTCGACGATGATGCGAGGTCGACGAGCTGATCGCCGGCCCCCCAATCCCCTGCTGCGGAGAGAGTCCCCAGAAGCTCGAGGGCTGCGTCGACGACGCCTGGCGCCTTCTTCGCTAGCATCAGCTCGATATTGGTGCGCATGAGCTTGTTCCTGGCAAGCTTGGGCTCGAGCTCGACCGCCTTCGTGTAGGCGGCCAGCGCGAGGATGCTCCGCTGCGCATTCGCCTGCGCGTGCCCGAGTACCATTTGAGCCGACGGCTGGTCCTGCACCTCCTTGCGATGCTCCATGAGGAATGCAGCCGCCTCTTTCGGGCGACCTTGCGCGAGCAGCTCGGCCGCCTTGCGGGTCTCCGGTCCGGAGGATTCGGAGGCCAGGTGAGGGAAGCTGCTGCCGGGAAGGTAGTCCGGCTTCCCGTCGCCAAGGGCGAACACGACGGCTCCTACGAGCGTGCTCGCGGCTAAGACCATCGCTGCAACCTGCTTGATCCTGCGGGGCGTCGAGGCGACACGCACGACGACCGGCGTGACCGTCTGGCGGAAGCCACGACCGACACGGGCTGGGATCTGACGAAGCCCCGAAGCTGCCTCATCGTCGTCCCCTTCATCCTCGTCGAGGTCTTCTAGAACGGCGTTGATCTGGGCCAGATACGATTGAGCACTCGAGATTCGCTCGTCGGGCTGTTTCGCGAGACCACGGATGATCAAGGCCTCGACCCCGTCGGGTACCTGGACATCGGGAGCAAGCTCCGCGAACGGCGGCACCGGGTGCGACACGTGCATGCGCAGCAGCGCCCCGACTTCGTCGGCGTCGAAAGGCGGCTCGCCGGTGATCATCTCATACATCATGACCGAGAGGGCATAGAGGTCTGCACGACCGTCGATGGGCTGCCCGTAGGCCTGCTCGGGCGCGATGTAAGTCGGGGTGCCGATCGTCACACCGTGCTGGGTGAGTCTCGAGTCGTTGGTGAGAATCCCCGTGTTCTCTTCGGGGTGCACGTCATCGCGGAGCTTGGCGATCCCGAAGTCGAGGATCTTCGCGAAGTCGCTGTCACCGTCCTGATCGATGAGAATCACGTTCTCGGGCTTGATGTCCCGGTGGATGATGCCTGCCCTGTGCGCGTAGTCGAGCGCGCTCAGCACGTGACGTCCGATGTGAAGGGTGCGTTTCCAAGGAAGTCGGCGATCGCGTTCGAGCAGGTCGGAGAGCAGGACTCCATCGAGAAGCTCGAGAACCATGTAGAGGGTGCCATCTTCGAGCTGACCGAAGTCCGAGACGTTGACGCAGTTCGGGTGGTTCATGCGACCGATCGCGAACGCTTCACGTTCGAACCGCTGATTGATCTCGTCGATGCCTTCAACCTCTGGGTGAAGGAGCTTCAGGGCGAGCGGACGGCGAATCGAGATGTGCTCGGCGAGGTACACGCAGCCCATCCCACCGGCTCCGAGCACACCGGTGATCCGGTAGCGGTTGTCCAGCACGTCGCCGACACGAGGCGTAGCCTCCTCCGCGGACGGCGGTGGCGGAGATGTGGACGCACGGCCCCCCTGCCATGAAATTCGCACGTTTCCATTATTGCGAAGAATCTCATCGATTGCCTGCCCAATACCGATGTGCGAGGTACCTCACAGGATGAGGTCCAAGCTCGCCGTATTCGTGCTGATCGGCGCGACCGCCCTGCTCGCCCCAGCTAGGGGAAACGCCGACATTCCGAAGACCGACAAGCAGCCCTACGCTGCTCCCCGGGGTCAGGCACTTCTCGTCTTCAAGCGGCCGCGCCAGCGGCAGGCGAGCGAAACCGATTTTCGCATCGTCGACCAGGGAGGCCGCTGCCTCGCGATGCTTCGCAACGACTGGCAGGTCGCCGTACCCGTCTGGCCGGGCAAGCAAATGCTCTTGATCATCACCGGGACGGCCCCTCCGACGGTTCAACTTCTCGAAGCCAAGGTCAGCGGAGGCAAAACCTACGTCGTCGAGCTCCGCGCTCGAGTCAACGTCAAGCGACCCGTGGAGATCGAAGTGATCCGCCGGGCCGACCAACCGCTCGAGGCATTTCCGCCGGAGGTCCGTGAGAAGAGTCCTTTTCAGGAGGACCTACGCAAGTGCACCGAGTGGGTATCCTGGAAGCGCCCGAGGATCGAGCCCAAAGCCGAGATCGCCAAGAGCGAATGGGATGACGCCAGCGAGGAGCGACGTGCGGCCCACACGATCCGGCGGAACGACGGCTGGAGAGCTGACGAAATCTACGGACCCTGAACTAGCAGAGCGTACCGTCGTCCGGGTCCGGCAGATTCCACCGCTTGAGTGCACGACGGAACGCACGCGTGTTCGTGTAGCCAGCGTGGCGCATGGTCTCGTCGGCGGTCTGATTCCGCTCGAAGCAGGCCATGAGGATGGACCGACGAGTCGCGTCGACCAGGGCACGGAAGTTGGTGCCATCCTCCTGAAGCCGGCGTTGAAGCGTTCGGGGTGTCATGTGCAGGGCGGCGGCCACCGACTCGACGCTCGATTGTCCGATAGGCAAGAGCATATTGATCCGGTCGCGAACCATGTCGATGAACTGGTAGGACTCGAGCGAGGAATGAAGCCCGGCAGCGACCCCACGCAACTGGCCGTGAAGCGAAACGTTCCGATGCGCCAGTGGTAGGGCCCAGGCCTCCTCGTCAATGAGAATACGCGTGCGGTCGTTGCCGAAGGTGACCGAGCATCCGAAGGCGCGCGTGTACTTCTGGATGTCACCGCGGTACGGATGTTGAAACTGCACCTCGTGCGCCTTGAACCGGCCGTCGGTGGCAAAGCGCACTACCTTCATCACGATGACCGCGATGAACTCGATTTCGTGGACGGTCACCGGGAGCTCGTGCTCGACCTTGTTGAGCTGGAGCGAATGATGGCCTGCGTGCCGCCCCAAGCTCAGGACGCGTCCATGGGAGAGCAGCTCCTGATAGCGAAGGCTCGCTTCGAGCCCTTCCCCCACGGTTTCCGCGCTGGTGAGAAGCAGGATGACCAAGTGGTCAGCCCTCGCCTCCCAGACCTCAGCGGCGCTGAGCCCGAGATGCCGGTCTCCGGTCTCCGACATTGCGGCCCGCCAGAACCGCCCCAGTGCATCACGCGGCGGTCGGCCCGAAGTATCGGTAAACATGGAGAGATCGACGCCGATCCGGTCGCTGAGTTGTTCGACGTCCAGACCGAGGGCCTCGAACGCATGAACGACCCCGCGCGCCCAAGCCCCGGAGACCCGGAGGCCTGAATGGGTCCTTGGCTTCGATTCGTGGCTGCCCACCGGCGGCGATCGATCCACAAGTGCGCCTCGATTTCAAGCCCCGAGGGGTGAAAGATCGAGAGAAGTGGCGCGAACGGTGCATCCTTTTGTCGTCGGCGGTACGGGAATCGCCGGTAGCGTACACGTTGTCATTCGGTGCGAGGCGGGCACCAGCGGCACGGAACGCAGGCGAAGGATGAGCCCACCATCCCATCCCGAGTCAGGCGAAACGCGTTCCCCGCAGATGGTGCCCGTCTCGGCCTCCCTTACTCCACAAGCCACACCGAACGGGCCCACTGCGAAGCCGGTCGACCAAGAGCACGTCGGCCGGCTTCCTTCTTTGCGGCGGCGCTCGAACGGGCTCGACCCGAGAGACCAGAGCTTGGAAGATGGGATCGATGAACGATTCGCCTAACGAGCCCGCATGAGCGCGCTCGATCGCTACCTCGACGACCTCGGTACCCACGTGGATGGCGATGCATTGCTGTCTCGCTTCCTCGAGTACACGAGCGACCAAGGACTCGAGCTCTACCCGGCCCAGGAGGAGGCGATCATGGAGCTCTTCGTGGGCAACAATGTCATCTTGAACACCCCGACCGGTTCCGGGAAGTCACTCGTCGCGCTCGCGGCGCATTTCCGCTCGGTCGCTCTTGGGCAGAGGTCGTTCTACACGGCGCCGATCAAGGCGCTCGTCAGCGAGAAATTCTTCGATCTGTGCAGGGTGCTCGGCCCTCGGCGCGTCGGCATGATGACGGGAGACGCGACGGTGAACCGCGACGCATCGGTGATCTGCTGCACCGCCGAGATTCTATCCAACCTCGCCCTTCGCGAAGGTGAGCAGGCGGATGTCGATGGGGTGGTGATGGACGAGTTTCACTACTACGCCGACCGCGATCGCGGCGTGGCCTGGCAGATTCCTTTGCTCATTCTTCCGCAGGCTCGCTTCCTTCTGATGAGCGCTACCCTCGGCGAGACCAGCCCGTTCGAAGAGGCAATCAGCAAGCTGACCGGAGTCGCCACCACTCTCGTGAAGAGCGATGAGCGGCCGGTGCCGTTGGACTTCACGTACAGCGAAGACACGCTGCAGCACACGGTCGTCGACCTGATCGAGGAGGGGAAAGCGCCGATCTACGTGGTGCACTTCGCGCAGCGCGCTGCGACCGAGCAGGCGCAAAGCTTCATGAGCATCGACTTCCTTTCCAAAGAGGAGAAGCGGACGATCAAAGGCGAGCTCCTCGGCGTTCGCTTCGATACCCCGTTCGGAAAGGAGCTCAAGAAGTTCCTCCACCACGGCCTAGGGGTCCATCACGCGGGGATGCTTCCACGCTACCGGCGCTTGGTGGAAAGACTCGCGCAGGAGGGGAAGCTTCGCATCATCTGTGGGACCGACACTCTCGGCGTCGGTGTGAACGTGCCGATACGAACGGTCCTCTTCACGAAGCTCTGCAAGTACGACGGGGAGAAGACGAAAGTGTTGAGCGTTCGTGACTTCAAGCAGATCGCCGGACGCGCCGGGCGCCGGGGGTACGACTCGCTCGGGAGTGTCGTCGCCCAGGCACCGGAGCACGTCATCGAGAACAAGAAGCTCCGGATGAAAGCCGGAGACGACGCGAAGAAGCTACGCAAGCTCAAGATGCGGCAGCCTCCGGAGCGAGGGTATGCCCATTGGGACGCCGACACCTTCGAGCGGCTCCAAGACTCGTCGCCCGAACGGCTTCAATCGAGCTTTCGCGTGAGCAACGCGATGATTCTCAACCTGTTCGAACGGGAAGACGACGGCTGCCTTGCGCTGCGAAAGCTGATTCGAAGCTCGCACGAAAGCACCAGTGCGAAGCATCGGCACGGACGGGAAGCGATCTCGATGATCCGATCGCTGCGGGACGCCGGGGTGATTGAGCTCGATCGCAGCGGACCTCGGGTGAACGAAGACTTTCAGTCGGATTTCTCGCTCAACCAGGCGCTTTCGCTCTACGTGGTGGAGGCCGTAGATGTGTTGGAACCGGACGACGCCGCGTATCCGCTCGAGGTGCTCACCCTGGTCGAGGCAACATTGGAGGACCCCTGGGCGGTGCTGTATCGCCAGACGGACACGCTGAAGTCCCGGGCTCTTGCGGCAATGAAGGCGGAAGGACTCGAATACGACGAGCGGATGGCGGAGCTCGACAAGATCGAATACCCGAAACCGAACTCGGAGTTCCTCTACGCGACGTACGAGCTATTCGCGGAGCGTCACCCCTGGGTGGGTAGCGATGTCCTTCGGCCAAAGTCGATCGCCCGCGACATGTACGAGCTCGGCATGGGCTTCGTCGAATACGTCAAGGAGTACGGTCTTCAGCGGTCCGAAGGCGTCCTCCTCCGCTATCTGACGGATGCCTACAAGGGCTTTGTTCAGACGGTTCCTGAATCGGCGAAGACCGAGGAGCTCTATGACGTCTCCGACTGGCTCGGCCTGGTCGTGCGTTCCGTCGACGCCAGCCTTCTCGATGAATGGGAGCAACTCCAATCCCCAGGAGACGAAGCCGTGGCGCCGGCCGAAGCAAAGACCGACGACAGTATCGACGTCACCAAGGACTCACGTGGTTTCACCACGATGGTCCGCAACACGGTCTGGCGAGTCGTACGACATCTAGCGTTCCAGCAGTACGATGCGGCGGCGGCGGCGCTGGCTCAGGGAGGCGTCGAGGACTGGCCCGCAAGTCGATTGCAGGAAGCCCTGGAGAGGTACTGGGCCGAGTACGACGCGATCGACCTGGGTCCCGATGCAAGAAGCGCCGCGCAGGTTCAGGTCGAGCGGGGCTCGAGCGCATGGCGCTTCACCCAAATCCTAGTGGACCCGAGCGAAGAGCGAAGCTGGCACATGCGGTTCGAGGTAGACCTCGACCGGAGCCGAGAAGCGGCCAAGCCCTGGCTTCGACTTCTGAGCATCACGGACTAGAGCGACTCGTCGTATTCGAAGGTCGCTTCGGGAAACGCGGATTGGACCTCCTGAGAAAGGCCGACCGGCTCCTCGTCGAACCCGAAAGCCCATCGAAGTTGCGAGGTGACGAAGTGACGCACGATCGGCCAGCCCTCTTGAATCACGTCGTCTTCCCCGCAGCCATCCGTGCCCAGTCGGACGAGGTTGTCGGGGATCGGGAGCCCGGCTTCGAGCGCTATCGCGATGACGCCGCCTCCCGAGTCGCCGATGGTGCAGATGTCGCTCGGGCCGAGGTGACCCATGTCCTCGATGAGAACCAAACGGGCGGGCGATGGCGCCGCATTGTAGGCGTCGATGGTTCGCTCCGGCGCCACGATGCCGTCGGTGGTACCCGTCAGCCAAAGGGAAGGCTTGTCCGCGAGCTCGGTCGGCCTTTCCGAGGAGATGCCCGCCGAGAGCGGAATGTAAGTGATCACGTCGGGCTCATTCGCAAAGCGGATCGAGGTTCCGCCGCCCGCAGAGTGTCCGGTGATCGCGATCCGATCCGTCGAGACCTTGCCCTCGAGCAAGGCACCTTCCCGCCCGTTCTCGTCTGTGAGCAGCGTCACCACACTGCGTGTGAGCTCGACATCGCCGATCGGCGGATCGGGGGTTGGGCCGAGGAAGCTCGGGAGTCCGCGTTCGAGATAGTCGACGCTGGCCACTACGAACCCCCAGGATGCGAGGTGCGCGGTGAGAAAGGCGGATTGGTTCCGATAGCTGGAGGCTCCGTGGGCAAACACGACGAGTGGAAAAGGCCCTTCGGTGCTGGGAGAGACCTGCCAGTAGGCATCGCTCACGAACGGAGGATTGATGTCGTCTTCGAGCAGCCCCTGAAGAAGGTCCGACAGATAGTCGCGAATGAAGTAGGAGTACGGCTCGAGCCCTTCGACGGTGGCTGGATCGCTGGGATACCAGACTTCGACCTGGCGGTCGGCCAGCTCGAGCGTCGTCACTCCCGCAGCGAAGGGACCGAGCTCGCGATAGGTCGCCGGTGTCTCGCCGCCGCTGCCGCCAGAGCCGCCCAGGCCGCCGGAGCCCCCGACGCCGCTGTCCGACGTGGAGCTGCCGCAGGCGGCGAGAAGGGTCGAGAGAGTGAACGTGACGAGAACGAGAAGTCGGGATGGTCGGGTCATCATGGGGGAATCCAAGGCTGAGTGAGTACCACAGTTCTCAGGCGGCGCCGTCTTCGTTCTTGGCGTCGAGCAGGTCGACTGGAGCTGCAGGAGCCAATTCGAGCACCTCTGTGGATGCATCGGCGGGGAGCGCCTCGACGTCGCGTAGCTTCTTTTCCATGGCACGGGTTCGCACGCC
>CBDUCC010000131.1:0-9068 GCA_965365555.1 uncultured Myxococcales bacterium
AGAAACGTGATGCCGTGGCGCGTCACCTTTGCATTCACGCTGCCGTCTTTGTGCATGGAGAACTCGATGGTCGCGCTCTTCTTCGGTTCGCCGTCTTTTTCTCTACCGCCGATGCCGCCGCATTCCCCTTCCATCGGCATGGCGAGAACGTAGTAGCCCCTTCGACCTTCGTGGATACAGGCCACGCCGACCGTGGCCGCGCCGATCTCGACGACTCGCTCGTCGGGGAAGTGCATCGCGACGTTCGCAAATTGAACGAAGATCTCGGGGGACTCGGCCGGTTCGAGCGGCCGCGGAACCAGGGCCCGCGCGATCTCCGGCTCGGTCTCGTAGATTGCGCGCAACGACTCGACCTGGTGGCGAATCGCAGACCCCGACGACTTGGGTGCCACTCTGCTGTCGGTGCTTTTCACGTATCGCAATCGGGCCATCTGATTCACTCCTCGGCAGCGGTGGCGACGAACAGACTCTTCTCGGGCCCGACTCGGTCCGCGATGGCAGCGAGGGCATCTTCGTCGAGATCGTAACAATCGATCGCGTTCGACCCGAGGAGTCTCGTCAGCTCGATCTCCGGGATGCCGGTCATGTACTTGAGCATCTTCTCGCGCGTCTGGGGCCAGCTTCCCTCCGGGTGCGGGAAGTCCGTGCCCCACATGATGTTGCTCATCCCAATCTCGTGGCGTACCGCGGTGCTTCCTTCGTCGAACAGAGCCGATGCGCTGAGCCAACAGTTGCGGTCGAAGTACTCGCTCGGCTTCATGCTGAGGTTTGAGCGAAAGTCTCCGAGCTTGCCACTCGTGTGTTTCACCGATGCGCGGACGTCCATCATCTCGAGCATCGAGGGGACCCAAAACTCGCTGACCTCGGTCAGGCAATATTTCAATCTCGGAAACTGCTCGAAGACGCCGCCAAAGATGAGGTGCCAAAGCGGCCGCGCAGCCCACCAAGCGAACTCGACCAAGAATACGCCCATCGCACCAGGGAGCTGAAAGTCGTAGTCGGGAGAAGGTCCCGAGTGATTGTGGACGACCATTCCACGCTCCTCGCAGGCCCGCCACACCGGGTAGTACTTCGGATGGTTGTACGGATCCCAGTCGCCCATCAATGCCGGAATCAGGATTCCGCTGAGTCCGTGCTCGTGTGCCCAGATCACCTCGGCGACCGCCTGGTCGACGTCGTAGAGCATGGGCACGATCGCGAGACCGATGCGGCGCGTAGGTTCCATCTGGCAGAACTCGGCGATCCAGCGGTTGTGCGCGCGTGCGCCGGCCCACTGCAACTCCGGGTCCACACCCCAGGGCTTCAGACCGAGCCCGGCACCGAATGGCGGGGCGTTTCGCTCCGTGATCCCGTCGGGGAAGAGAACCTCCGCGGCGACCCCGTCCTCGTCGATCACCTGGTTCCGTAGGTCCGAATCCCAGGCTGCCGCGAGCTTGTCTTCATTTCCGGTTCGCCATTTGTCGTTGAAGTCCTTGATCAGGAAGTCTTTCTCACGCTCGGCACGCATCGCGGCTTCGGCTGCTACATGCTCGTCGAAGAACGAGCGATACTTTGGGTCGATGTAGTCGCCATACTTCTCCGGAAGGAGGCCTGCATGGCCGTCCGTGGAGACGATCAAGTAACGATCTCGGGCAGCATCGGGCATCGGTCGGCTCAGGACGCCGAGGCGTCCGAGAAGAAGCTACTATACCACTTTCGGACTTCGCCAATCGGTCCGTCTCCGTCGGCGAAGACCGGCTGATCGCGCCAGCATTTGTTCTCCCATATCGCCACATCTTCGAAGTAGCCATCTCGCGCTGCGGCGATGTGGGCATCGAGAACGGCGGGCGGCAGCGTCACTCCGACACCGGCCTTCAACGTGACGCCGAAGCGCAGAAGAAGCTTGTTCTCCTCGATCGGGATGTGTGCATTGACCAACACCATGTCGTACGCCCATTGCAGCCGAGTGAACTGAATCGCTGGTCCGTGGTACGTCGCTACCGAGACGACTGCGATCGGCTCGTTCTTGAGATTGTGGCCGCGTCCCACCGAGTGCTGCGTGGCACGGGGGCCGTCGATGACTACGCGGAAGTCGTCGATGAGTGTGTTGTGCACCGGTAGGAAGTGAGCGTAGTCGGCGATGTTCTCGATGACTTCACGGGGATGTGTGGCGATCTCGATCTGCGAATACTGCATGGGGGTCCATGCCGGGTCGTTCAACTCCTCGATCTCCGGTACTTCGTACTCGGGTGCGGAGCCCTCAGGGCCGAAGTACGCTACGATCATCCCGCTGTGCTCCTGGACATGAAAGGCGTCGACGGCTGCACGCGGAGGTATGCGCTTGGCGTATGGAACCTCGGTGCATCGGCCGTTGGAGGCAAAACGCCAGGCATGGAACGGGCAGATGATCTCGTTGCCGTCGACCCGACCCCCGTAGCCGAGGTGCGCCCCCAGGTGCGGGCAGTGTGCCGAGAGCAGGGTCGCCTCCCCACTCTCGCCGCGGAAAAGAACATAATCCCGTCCGAAGTAGCGGAGAGGCATCACGCCTCCGGGCTCCAAATCTCGGCTCCAGCATATGAGATACCAGCCCTTGGCATACTTCGGCATGGTCGTTTCATTGTGCCCATTGGCCTGCGTCATGCTTCAAGAATAGAGCCCTTTCAGCTTCGGGCTCATTCCGATTCACTATCTAACCATTCGCCAGATTTATACTTACGATGCCCATTCATGATGCTTTGAGCCGCCTCATCATCGAATACGACGAGGCTCATCGGCCCGACGGCGAGATTCACGCCCACGGGTCGATGCGCTTCGGTTCGGCGCTCGAAGGGCCCCCGGGGCGCCTTCACGGCGGCCACCATGCTTTCGTCCGGACACTGCCCATCGTCGAGCGCATCACGGCCCACGAGCACTCCCGGACGTTTCCCTGCTCCGTGGATGTCGTGCTCGAGCGAGGACTCGAGCTCGAGGAAGAGGTTCCCTTCGAGGCCAGCTACCGTGGCACGGGATCAAACTGGGAGCTCGAGACACGATTCCATGGGACGGATCGACTGCTCGCCCGCGCCAAGTCGATGCCGGAGCGACCACTCCTGGACGACTCAGAGCTTGCACGTTGGCGCTCGCTCTACGAGGAAGCGCAGCCAGGCGAAGATAGCTTCCAGATGTTCGGCTTCACCGTGCATCTCTCGAACAAGCTCGTTTGGCTGGAGTCGCGAGACCCGCTGCGCACGCTTCCGAAGAGTCAACATGCGGCGCTCGTCGATCCGAACGGAGAGCTCGGGGCAGTCTTCATCAGCACGCAGCTCGACACCGTGGGAGCGACTGCGCGGGGCGTGGTCATGCGGCATCCGCACTTCACAAAACACATCCAAATCGAGTTTGCCACTCGGTCGGTTCCTCAGGAGACGCACCTGATCTGCATGGCAGACCGCACGCGGCTCGAAGACGTCGCCGACTCAGGCAGCGACCCCGTGGAGATCAAAGGGCGGGTCTACGGAACGGCCCGAACGCCTGTCGCGCTGGTCGATGCAGGGTTCAAGCAGGCTTTCGCCACCGGTTGGGTGACCGTACACCCCGTGGATCCGGCGAAATTCGAGGCGCTTCAGCGGATGCGGAAGATCCGAAAGGACCACTAGCCCCTCAGACTGCAGTCCAGCCGCCATCGACGGCGATGATCTGCCCGACCACGTACGTCGATGCGTCGGATGCCAAGAAGACGAGGGCGCCATCCAGTTCTCGAGCCTCCCCTGGCCGCCCGGCGGGGGTCTTGCGTCGGAGCCAGTTCATCGATCGTTCGTCCTCGAACATCTCGTCGGTCATCTCCGAAGGGAAGAACGCCGGGGCGATGGCATTCACGCGGACGCCGCGCCGCGCCCATTGCGCTCCCAGCTCCCGTGTGAGGTTCACGAGCGCTCCCTTCGACGCGACGTAACTGGCTTGGGGGATGGATCCGGAGCCGACCAAGCCGAAGATCGAGGCGACGTTGATGATCGAGCCCGAGCCTGCCTCGAGCATCACGCGACCGAAGCGCTGGGCGCAGTAGAAGGCACCGTTCAGATTCACGTCCATCACGCGCAGGAAGCTCTCCTCGGTCTCCGATTCGGCCGGTGCGATCTCCGTCATCCCGGCATTGTTGACGAGGACGTCGACGCGACCGAAGCGGTCGAGACAGGCGTCCTTCAAGCGCTCCACCTGCGCGGGGTCGGTCACATCGCACGCGGCAGCCAACACCTCGGTTCCCGTCCGTTCGAGCTCCCCTGCGAGCGCTTCGAGTCGCTCTTTGCGTCGGGCGGCGAGCACCAGGCTCGCCCCGCACTCAGCGAGTGCTCGGGCGAATCCAACTCCAAGCCCCGAAGATGCACCGGTCACTACGGCAACTCTTCCTTCGAGCCCGAAAAGCTCGTCGAGCCTGCTCATACGCTTTGCTCCTCTACCAATGCACGGGCAGGCGGCAGGTCGAGCATGGCTGCCGTTTGCTCGGCGGTCGCGATCGATCGGCCGACTTCCGACGCGAGGGAAACCGCCTCGCGGACCAGCTCTTCGTTGGTGGGCTGACGGCTTCCCGAGTGCTCCTCGAGTCCGACGTGCAGATGTCCGCCCCGCTCGAGGGCCAGACGTG
Source organism: uncultured Myxococcales bacterium (assembly GCA_965365555.1). Lineage (GTDB taxonomy): Bacteria > Myxococcota_A > Polyangia > Polyangiales > Houyiibacteriaceae > SG8-38. The sequence continues at coordinate 4,598 of CBDUCC010000131.1, forward strand.
CAACCGGCGTCTCGATCAGATCGCCACCCCAGACCGAAACGGACCATGGCAAGTCCGTGCCCTCCAGCATCTCGAGGTAAGCGAGCAGTGCGTGTTCGGTCGGCGGGAGCCCGAACGTCACGCCCGGACCTTTGCCGAAGAGTCCATATGGGCCTCCGAAGTACAGCTTGATCATCGCGCCGCGCGGCAGACGCCCGGCGCGATGGTAGGCGAGGGTCGTCTGCAGGAATCCTGGCTCGTAAATCGCGAGACTCGGTCCGAGCCCCTGCGAGTCACAGAATGCGAAGCTTCGTGCGATCTCTTCGTAGCTGTTCTGGTACACCACGCCGATCGGAAGACCGTCCTTTCCCGGTCGGCCGATATTCGTCGACCCGGGGTCGACGACGCCGATTCGTAGGGGCACCTCCTCGGACAAGATCTGGAAGTGCTCGAGGATCTCGTCCACGTTGCGACCCCGTGACAAGGTTGGATACCAAAGCGTGTCCGGTCGCTCTGCCAGAATCCGCCGCCAAGCGGTCAAGTAGTCGTCCGCCGCCTTTCGGCCGTTCAGACCGTAGTCGGAGTTGTGTGCATGGACGATCGCGGCACCGGCATCCAGGCATCGGTAGGTATCCTCGATGACCTCTGCAGCGGTTCGCGGTACATTCGGATTCCTGCGCTTGGAGCTTCCACCGTTGATGGCGACCTCGATGATTGCCGGCTGCCCGCTCAAGAAACCGCTCCCATCAATGCCGTGGTCTCGAGGAACTCCTCGAGCCCTGCGACCCCCCACTCGCGCCCGTTCCCCGAGCGCTTGTAGCCACCGAACGGGGCGGTGAAGTCCGCGCTTGCACCGTTCAGATGAACCTGGCCCGTACGCAGCTTCGAGGCCACCTCGACCGCATGTTCGATCGTTCCCGCGTACACGCAGCCCGAGAGCCCGTAGTCGCTGTCGTTGGCAAGCTCAATCGCTTCTGATTCCGTCGAGTACCGCATCACGACCAGCACTGGACCGAAGATCTCTTCGCGGGCAATCGTCATGTCGTTTCGAACGTCGCCGAAGACGGTCGGCTTGACGAAATAGCCCCGGTCCAGACCCTCCGGTCTCCCCGTGCCCCCGCAGACCAGCGTGGCTCCTTCCGCGACGCCCGCTGTGATCAGCCTTTGCACCTGGTTAAACTGCTTCTCGTTCGCCACTGGGCCCATCACGGTATCCGGATCGCGCGGATCACCGGGCGTCAGGCTCTCCGCGACGCGTGCGGCCATCGTCAACGCTTCGTCGTACTGGCCTTCGTGAACGAACATTCGGCTGGGTGCCGTGCAGGACTGACCTGCGTTCCCGAAACATTTCTGCACACCGTGCGTCACAGCTGCTTCCAGATCGGCATCCGTGAGAATGATGTTGGCCGATTTGCCTCCCAGCTCCTGGGTGACTCGCTTCACGGTGTCGGCCGCCGCCTTTGCGACTTGCACCCCTGCGCGAGTCGAACCCGTGATCGACACCATCGCTACCCCCGGATGCTTTGCCAGCGGTTCTCCCACGTTCCGACCATCGCCGTTGACGAGATTGAATACCCCCGGTGGAACCTGCGCCTCGTGCATGACCTCGGCGAGGATCGCGGCGCTCAGCGGAGTGACCTCGCTTGGCTTCAGTACCATCGTGCATCCCGCGGCCAGCGCCGGGGCCACCTTGCAGAGGATCTGGTTCATCGGCCAGTTCCAGGGAGTGATCAGTCCGCAAACCCCGATCGGCTTCTTGACAATGATCGATGCTTCCCGAATCTCTCGCGACTCGTGTCGTCTCAGCACGTCGAGCGTATTGCGCAGCTGTAGAGCGCCCATCGGGACCTGCGCCGAGCGGGCGAGTGAAATCGGCGCGCCCATCTCGGCGCAGATGGTCTCCGCTAGCTCCTCGAGCCGAGCTTCGTAGCTGTCGATCACGCGTCCGAGCAGTGCGACTCGATCGTCCTTGCTGCTCTGACTGTATGCTTCGAATGCACTCGTGGCGGCCTCGACCGCCCGATCGACGTCGGCCTCGACGCCGGCGGCCGCCCGGCCGAATGCTTCCTCGGTGGCCGGATTGATGACCTCGATCAAATCCGCGGAAGCGGGCTCGACCCACGAGCCTCCGACGTAATGCCGCAGTGCTTCACGCATCGATGGCTCCCCGGTAGGCATCGCGGAGCCGTCGCTTGTAGAGCTTTCCATTGTCGCTTCGTGGGAGCTTATCAACGATATCGATGCTTCGGGGACACTTGAATCGAGCGAGGCGAGCGCGGCAGAACTCGAGCAGCTCCGCCTCGAAGTCGCGTTGCCCGGTCGCATGATCGAGCTGCTCCACGACGCCCTTTACCTCTTCACCCCATTCCTCGTCGGGTACTCCGACGACTGCAGCGTCACGAACGGCCGGATGTTGGAGGAGCACGGCCTCGACCTCGGCGGGGTAGATGTTGACGCCACCGCGTACGATCAGATCAGCGCTTCGGTCGGTGAGAAAGAGAAACCCGTCTTCGTCGAGGTAGCCGACGTCGCCGACCGTGAAGTAGCCCTCGTGGTGCGCCGCCGCGGTCTTCTCCGGGTCGTTGAAGTACTGGAAATCGGAGCCTTCGAGCACCTTTAGGTAGATCGTTCCGGCCTGGTACGGCTCACAGGGCGCACGTGCGTCGTCCAGAATCCGCACGTGGTCGTCCGTGATTGGCTTTCCAACCGTGCCCGGCTTCTCGAGCCACTGCTCGGGGCTCACCGAAGCCCCGCCACCTTCGGAAGCCGCGTAGTACTCCCAGAGGATCGGGCCAAACCATTCGATCATCGCTCGCTTGATGGCGACGGTGCAAGGCGCCGCGCCGTGCGCGACGTACTGCAGCGACGAAACGTCTGCGCTCCTTCGCACCTCTTCGGGAAGCCGAAGTAGCCGGTGAAACATCGTCGGCACCATGTGGGTATGCGTGATGCCGTGATCGGCGATCAGCGTCAGAGCCTCGGCCGCATCCCACCGGTCCATCAGCACGGTTCCCACTCCATGCGCGATCGGCACGCACATCGAATACACCAGGGGCCCGCCATGATGCATCGGGCCGGTGCACAGGTGAAGCTGCGTCCTACCCGGCTCGTAGCGAGGCGCCGAGGTGAGTGCCGTGAGGCCGGTCGCGTAGTGGAGTGGACGAACGACACCCTTCGGCTTTCCGGTCGTACCCGAGGTGTACAGCATGCGAAATCCGGGAACCGGATCGTCGAGGTCGCTCGCGTCGTGTTCGGCGATGGCATCGTCGTAGGGCTCGAAGCCGGGCCCCGAGCCTCCGATGGCCAGGCGGATCGAGGCTCGGTCTCCGAGATCGCTGGCCTCGCGAAGCAGGTCCGAGAATCGGGCATCGCCGAACACCGCCTTCGCCTCCGAGTCCTGCAGGATATACGCGACTTCTTCGGGCTTCAGATGCCAGTTGACCGGCGTGTAGCGAAGGCCTGCGCGGAGGCAGGCGTGGACCGCCTCTGCGAACTCGGGCCGATTTCCGCAGACGATGGCAACTCCGTCGCCCGCCTTCATACCGCGTGCGCGGAGCGCGCGTGCGAGTCGGTTGCTGTTTGCGTTCAGAGCGGCGAAGGTTCGGTCCCCCCAGTTCGACTGAACGGCGAGGACGTCGGGCTGGATCTTCGCCCAGTGGGCGAGTCTCATCCCGTCTCGGGTCATCATGGGTGTCCGCCCCGAAGCACTCGGCCCGGGAGATCTCCATCGGGATCAACCCGATCCTCGCCATGCTGCCGAAGAACGTGGCCGTTCACGACGACCGCCTCCACGCCGATCGCATCCGCCACGAGTCGCTCCGCGCCGCCAGGGAAGTCCTGAACGCGCCGGAGGCTGGAATGACCTACGGTCCGGGGGTCGAACACGACGACGTCGGCCGGCCGCCCGCGCGCCAGAACCCCCCGGTCGGACAGGCCCATCAGCTTGGCGGGCGCCTCGGTCAGCCTGTGGATCGCGTCCTCGAGGCTCATCGCTGCCTTGTCCCGTACCCAGTGTCCGAGCAGGTGGGTCGAGTAGCAGGCGTCGCAAAGCTGGCTCGCATGCGCACCGGCATCCGAGAGCGTCACCACTGTGTTCGGATCGGTGATCAGCTCTTGCACCTCGACCTCGTCGTGGTTGAGAAAGGCCAAGCGAAATCGGCTCTCGAGCCGGGTTTCCAGGGAGAGGTCGAGGATCAGGTCCACCGGATCCACGCCCCGCTCGGCAGCGACTTTGCTCAACGGCTGCTCTTCGATCGACGGGTCCCGCTCGTGGCGGGAGATCACGGTCCGGCTGGCCCACCCCGCATTCGCGTTCTTCGCATCTGGCGCCGACTCGTCTTTGAACGAGGCTCGAAAACCCCGATCTCGGTAGAGACGCATGCGCCCCTCCTTGTCCGTCGTCATCGTCGGCTTGAAGAGCGGCCAGAGCTCGAACGGGTAGGGCTCGTCGAAGAGGTCGATGTAGACATCAAAGAACGCTTCTTCACCAATG
>CBDUCC010000132.1:0-9036 GCA_965365555.1 uncultured Myxococcales bacterium
CCCGCCTGCGTCAGCGGCCCTGTGGCCATCAAGACGAGGGCGATGTAGCGTTGGGGGTCATGGCTCTTCACCCGCTCGAAGAGCCGGTCGAGCGCGTCGAGCGCTTGGTCCCGGGCGTCTTCCTCTCGGACCCGCTGACAAAGAACCGTGAGCCCTCGGACGTCGCGCATCCGGCGGATCGAGCTGAGCAAGAGCGCCACGCCGATCGCCGCACCGATCATTCCCGCCGTCCTCTCGGCAACGGCCGGGGCGACGTCCATCGTGTCGAGGACCACCACGGCAATCGAGCCGGCGACGAGTACCGTCAGAAACGAACCTAGAAACGAACGGAGCACCGTAGCGATGGACAAAAGACCGAAGGGGACTCCCCAGGCCCACGCTCGCAAAAACGGCGCGATCACCCCGACCAGCGCAGCCGCGACGAGCGTTGGGAGCATCGGCTACCGCGCGCCTTCCGAACGATAGCTGTAGTAGTGCTTGAGGACGCGTCGCACGTAGCGCTGCGTCTCCTTGTACGGCGGAATGCCAGCGTACTTCTCGACGGCGCCTTCCCCGGCGTTGTAGGCCGCCACTGTGAGTACGAGGTCACCTTTGAATCGGTTGGCGAGTATTCGGAGATAACGAGCTCCGCCCAGGATGTTCTGACGGGCGTCGAAGGGGTCCGCGACTCCCATCGATCGCGCCGTCTTCGGCATCAGTTGCATCAACCCCATGGCGCCAGCACGGCTGACGACCGACGGGTTGAAGTCGCTTTCAACTCGAACCACGGCGCGGATGAACGACTCGGGTAGCTGGTAGAGCCTGGCGGCTTCGTCGATGAGTCCGTCGTATCGCCGGTAGCGCGCCGGGTCTTTGGACGATGCCGCGCTCGACTTCGACGCGTTGCTCTGGTTCGTCTGGCTCGACTTCGACTTCGAGCTTCTGCTTCCTCGAACGACCAGCTGGCAGCGCCGTCCCGGTTGACGAATGTTCGTGTAATGCTGGGCTCCGTCCGCCCCCTTGCACCGGTAGATGTCGGCGTGCGCCGGCACTGGCGCGCCCGCGCATACGCACGTCGCGACAGTCATCGCCAGCAACCACCGAGGCATCGCCCCGGAGTGTATCCCTCGTCGTCCGGTCACGCCAAAATGACCCCGCCTCGCTTGCACTCGAGGCTCATCTGCGCATCATGGGGCTCGTCATGGCAGTGCCGAGCTTCTTCGAAGGTCCTGAAAAGAAACTGGAGTGGGTGGTCACTCCGGAGTCGGTTTCGCTTCGGGCCCTTGGGGAGGGCGTCTGGCTTCGTGTCGTCGAGGCCGCTGGGGCGAAGGTCCTGTCTGAGCTTCACACGGAACAGTGCGATGCGTACCTTCTCTCCGAGTCGAGTCTGTTCGTTTACGACGATTGGTCCGTGCTCATCACCTGCGGGCAGACGACTCTCGTCGATGCCTTCGAGGAGCTTCTTCGCCACGTGCCGGTCGAGCACATCGCTTTTCTGGTCTACGAGCGGAAGAACGAACACTACCCGGAGCATCAACCCACCACGTTCTACGACGATGCCCGTCGGCTGCAGTCGATGATTCCCGGCCGCGCGATTCGCTTCGGCGACGAGCACGGACACTACATTCAGATGTTCCATAGCACGCGACCCTTCGAGGCAGCCTCCAGCGATCCTACGCTGGAGATCCTCATGCATGCCATCGACCCCGACATTGCCCGGCGCTTCACCGGAGGACCGTCCGAGCGCGGGACGATGGCAACGGTCCTGGGCGTCGACTCCATTCTTCCCGGGTTCACCACGTCTGAACATGTCTTCGAGCCCGCCGGTTATTCCCTAAATGCGGTCAAAGACCACGAGTACTATACCGTCCACGTCACGCCCGAGGCCGTGGGAAGCTACGTGAGCTTCGAGACGAATCACGACTTTCGCGGCAGGCTGACTGAGTTGGTCGGGGCCATCGTGGAGCCGTTCCGGCCCCGAGCCTTCGACGTGTTGACCTTCGTTCCGGGTGCAGAGGCCGAGCTCTCCGCGAACGGATACCTCCTCGGCGACCACGTCGTCGATTCGTTTGGAGGATATCGAGTGAGCTATTTTCAATATTTCGTTCCTCCGGATGGGCCGCGGCACCCGTCTCAACTCTCGCTCTAGAGCGTGGTAGACTGCGCGGTTCATCATGCGCGTCGAATGTGACTACCTGGTATTGGGTAGCGGGGTCGCCGGCTTGAGCTTCGCGCTCGAGGCAGCCCGCCACGGCCGCGTGACCATGGTGACGAAACGAAGCCGCTCGGATTCGGCTACGAACTGGGCGCAGGGAGGCATCGCTGCGGTCCTCGATCCGTCCGATTCCTTCGAGGCGCACGTAGACGACACGATCGGCACCGGAGGAGGGCTCTCCCATCGGGCGATCGTGGAGATGGTCGTTCGAGACGGGCCTGACCGCATTCGTGAGCTCATGGATCTCGGTGCGAGGTTCAGCCGTGGCGAGCACGGCGACTCACTCGACCTCACGCGAGAGGGTGGGCACAGCGCGCGACGCGTCGTTCATGCAGGCGACATCACCGGTGCCGAGGTCCAGCGCGTGCTCGTCGATGCCGCTGCCGCTTCGCCCAACATCGAGATCATCGAGAACCACATGGCCGTCGACTTGGTCCAGTCGTCCAAGCATGGCGGCCCGCCCTGCGTAGCAGGGGCCTACGTGCTCGATGAAGCGAGCGGCGACGTTCACACGTTCATCGGACGGGCGACCGTGCTCGCCACGGGGGGTGCCGGCAAAGTCTACCTCTACACGTCGAACCCCGACGTGGCCACCGGCGACGGGGTCGCTATGGCTTACCGTGCGGGTGCCATCATCTCCAACATGGAGTTCTTTCAGTTCCACCCGACCTGCCTCTATCACCCGGATGCCAAGAGCTTCTTGATCAGTGAGGCCCTGCGCGGAGAGGGAGGTGTCTTGCGCTTGGCCAATGGAGAGGCCTTCATGGGAGCGCACCACGCGATGAAGGACTTGGCGCCGCGCGACGTGGTGGCCCGCGCGATCGACTACGAGATGAAGCGTCGCGGCGACGACTGCGTCTACCTCGACATGACTCAGGAGCCGCCGGGGTTCGTGCAAGAGCGCTTCCCCAACATTCACGCGCGCTGCCTGGAATATGGCATCGACATGACCATTGCGCCGATCCCGGTGGTTCCAGCGGCTCACTATCTTTGCGGCGGCGTGGTCGTGGACGACAAAGGCGCCACCTCCCTCGACGGGCTCTGGGCGATCGGCGAGGTCACGTGTACCGGCCTCCATGGCGCCAACCGTCTTGCGTCCAATTCGCTTCTCGAAGGCCTGGTCTACGGGCATCGAACCGCGGTCGCGGCCACCGAAGCCTTGGCAACCGGTTCACCTCCCTCGGTGCTCGATGTGCCGGACTGGGATCCCGGCCAGGCTGTTCCGAGTGATGAGGCGGTCGTCGTGACCCAAAACTGGGAGGAGATACGCCGGTTCATGTGGAACTACGTGGGGATCGTTCGCACCGAGAAGCGGCTGCGTCGAGCCTCACGGCGGATCGGAATGCTTCAAGACGAGATTCGCGAGTACTACTGGGCGCACCTCGTCAATCGCGACATGTTGGAGCTCCGCAACATCGCCGACGTCGCCGAGCTGATCATCCGTTGCGCTAGCGCTCGGCGAGAAAGTCGTGGGCTGCATTACAATCTCGACTACCCGCATTCGAGTGTCGAATGGGAAGGCGACACTCGGATCTCGAAGAACACGCCACCTTACGTTTCCGTCGGGTGAGCGATCCGATTTCGCCACTGCTAGGTTGAAGAAGCACGGGGGGTTCGTGCGCTTACTTGGTTGGGGGAGAGATGCGTTTCCTTCGCATAGCGGCGATTGTGATCGCCTCCATGGCAACGACGGTCGGGGTCCACGCACAGGGCGCGGCTCCGCAGGACGCTCGACTCGCGCAGGCGAAGAAGGCTTTCGTGGCCGGTACGCAAGCCTACGGCGCCGGCGACTTCGAAACTGCCTTGGCGCGCTTCCAGCACGCTTACGAGCTGACCGGCAGTCCGGACCTGCTCTACAACATCGCCACCGTGTTCGACCGAATGCGTCTCGACGAGGAGGCGCTCGAGGCCTATCGGGGATATCTTCGAGCCCGTCCGAAATCCGCCGATCGCGACCACGTCGAAAGCCGGATCTCGGTGCTCCAGGAGGCCCTGGAAGCCCAGCGTCGCGCCGAGCTCGACGCTCAGATCGACGCCCGAAAGGCGGCGGTCGAGGCGGCGGCGCGGGTCAAAGCCGAACGACCGCTCACGCACTACGTGGGTCCTGGACCCGGGCCTTGGATCACCATCGGCGCCGGCGGTGCCACGCTGGTCGCCGGAGCGGTTCTGTTCGGGCTGGGGCAGCGTGACCAGGCCAAGGTCGAAAGTGCTCCGCCCGGTTCGAGCTACGCGAGCGTGCAGGACTTGGCCGAGCGGGCACCCAGGCGAACGAAAGCCGGGATCGCGCTGCTCAGCATGGGCGGTGCCGGTGTGGTCGGCGGCCTCATCTGGCAGCTGACTGGCGGGCACCAAGAGGCGATGCCCGAGGTGGCCGTCGGCCCCAGTGGCATCTCCATCAAAGGTCGTTTCTGATGGTTGTGCGGACTCTCGTCGTTCTCGTCGTCGTTATCGGGCTCGGAGGCTGTGAGCTCGTCTTCAAGAACGGTGTCTTCGCCTGCGGGCAGCCTTCCGACTGCCCCTCCGGGTACTTCTGCTGGGGCAGCGACAATCGCTGTTACGACTCCGAGGAGCCCGCCTGCGAGCCGAAGTCCTGCGAAGAGATCATCTCGGAGTTTCAAAGTATCGGAATCACCATCGAGTGCGGTGCACTTCCGGACGGATGCGAGGGGTCCGTCGAGTGTGGCGGCTGCCCCGAGGGGTCCGTATGCGGGGCGAACGGCCAGAACTTCGTCTGTGGTTGCGAGGAAGTCACCTGTGCGACCGCCCGTGCAGGCGGAGCTGAGTGCGGCGAGATTCCCGCTCGATGTGGCGGCCCTGACGATACGATCAACTGCGGACCATGTTTGGGCGAAAAGGTCTGCAGCGAGACCAACCAATGCGTCTGCCCGCCCGGCGCGGACTGCGACGATGGCTGCGAGCAGACTTATCCCTGCATCGTGAACGACTGCTCGCCGCCCGGAGGTCTGCCGAACGGATGCGGTTCGAAGACCGAATGCCCGCCCTGCGCCGGGGATGCCCAGTGCACACTGACCGAAGACCTTCGCTACGAGTGTGTGGACGACTGCACCTGTGAAGCGAAAGGGATCGAGTGCGGTGAGCCCACGATCTGCGGAGAGCGGACCCCTTGCGGGACCTGTGAGGGTAACGGCTTCGGAGAAGGCTATCGGTGCGAGGCGGGGCGTTGTGTCTGTGACGACGCCTTCGAGGTGAACGATTCGCTTGCCACGGCCGCCCTGATCTGTGGGCCCGAGATCGGAGGAGTCAACTGCGTCCAAGAGGCCTGGAGTGTCGACGTGCAGGCCTCGCTTCACGCCGAGGGCGACATCGACTTCTACGCCATCGAAACGCTCGACGTCGCCACCCCGATCATCGCGAAGGCGTCCAACGCGGAGAGCAAGCGCCGACTTGCCATGACCTATCTCTGCCCCGACGGCTGGAGCGGGCTTCAGGGCTGTTCCGGCTCCGTCGAGACCATCAAGGGCGTGGAGTTCTGCGTCACCGAGGAGGATGCCGTCGCGATCGCTCGATGGTGTCCGGGGAGCTCCGGATCCTCGCTCGGCGTACTGCTGGTGGGCGTCGAGCCGATCGAATTTCGCGGCGGCTGTGACGACTACGGCCTCAAAATCATAGCGACCTACGGGCAAGAGCTGGAGATCTTCTGAGCCTCTTTCAGGCCGGTTGACTGTCGCCTCGGCCGCGGATAAGAGGCTCCGGCCAGTATGAACCGACATCTCTTCACTTCCGAGTCGGTGACCGAAGGTCACCCCGACAAAATCTGTGACAAGATCAGCGATTCGTTGCTCGATGCGTACCTTGCTCAGGACCCCCGATCGCGTGTCGCGGTGGAGACCATGGTCAAGACCGGGTTCGTCGTTTGCGGCGGCGAGGTGACCTCGAAGGCGGCCATCGAGATCCCGAAGATCGCACGCAAGGCCATCGCCGAAATCGGTTACACCGACTCCTCCATGGGGTTCGATGCCGACACCTGCGGGATCCTCGCAGCAGTCGAGCAGCAGTCGCCCGACATTGCGCGCGGAGTGGACTCGAGCGCGAGCAAGGAGCAAGGTGCCGGCGATCAGGGCCTGATGTTCGGTTTCGCGGTCAACGAGACGCGGCAGTTGATGCCGATGCCGATCGACCTCTCGCACAAGCTGGCACGGCGGCTCACTCAGGTTCGCAAGAAGAACATCGTCGAGGGTCTTCGGCCCGACGGCAAGACGCAGGTAACCGTCGAATACGATGACGGAAAGCCGGTGCGCTTCGATGCGATCGTCGTATCGACGCAGCACGCCGAGCACATCAAGCAGAAGCATCTTCGCGAGGCGATCATCGAGGAGGTCATCAGCAAGACACTTCCAGCCAAGATGATCGACAAGAAGACCAAGTTTCACATCAACCCCACCGGACGCTTCGTGGTCGGCGGCCCCTTCGGGGATGCGGGCCTCACCGGCCGCAAGATCATCGTCGATACCTATGGCGGCATGGGCCGCCACGGTGGCGGCGCGTTCAGCGGCAAGGACCCGTCCAAAGTCGATCGCAGCGCAGCTTATTTCGCCCGCTACGTCGCCAAGAACATCGTCGCCTCGAAGGTGGCCTCCCGCTGTGAGGTGCAAGTCGCCTATGCGATCGGCGTCGCCAAGCCCATGGGCGTCTACGTCACGACCTTCGGGACGGGCTTGGTCCCCGATGAGCAGATCAGCAAGGTCGTCTCGAACGTCTTCGATTTTCGTCCGGCTGCGATCACCGAGACTCTCGACCGGCTACGGCCGATCTACGCTCCGACGGCCGCGTATGGCCATTTCGGACGTACCGAGAAGAGCTTCACCTGGGCGAGCACCGACCGCGCCGCGGAGCTCCGGTCCGCCCTCCTGCCCAAGCGCGGCCGCTAGGGCCTTGCGACGGGTCGCGCTAGACTGGCGACGGCATGCTTGAGCCTCCACTTTCCACGCTCTCGGGTTGGGGCCGCCACTCGGCCCGAGGCCGTGAGCACGTCGGCGAAGACCTCGAGGGCATCAGCCGAAGCGCGCATCTGTCGCGCGGTCTCGGCCGCTCCTATGGCGACGCCTCCTTGCCCGACGAGTCGCAGCCCGAGGTCGTCAACACGACTTACGCCGATCGAATCCTGAGCTTCGATGAGTCGACTGGGGCGATGCGTGCTGAGGCTGGCCTCTCGCTCCGAGAGCTCAATCGGCTTCTCATGCCTCGAGGGTTCTTCACACCGGTTTCACCCGGGACCAGCTTCGTGACCCTCGGGGGCATGGTCGCGGCGGATATCCATGGAAAGAACCAGCACAAGGACGGGAACTTCGGTGACCACGTGACCGCACTGAGAATGCGGATCGCAGACGGCCGTGTCATCGAGTGCTCGCCGCAGCAGCATCCGGACCTCTTTCGAGCGACCATCGGGGGAATGGGGCTCACCGGCCACGTCCTCGAAGTCGAGTTCGGCCTTCGACGAATTCCATCGGAGTGGATCTGGCAGCAGAGTCGTCGAATTCACGACATCGACGAGTTTCAGGATGCCCTCGAAGACGCGGCGCCGAAGTGGCCCTATACAATGGGCTGGATCGACTGCCTCGCCCGCGGCAAGAACATGGGGCGTGGGATCATGATGACCGGACGTTGGGCGGATCCCTCCGAGGCCCCGCCGAACCCGCCTTCTTCCGGCTTCCAACCGAGCCTTCGTTTCGATTGGCCCTCCTGGGTTCTGAATGGCGTCACGATTCGCCTGTTCAACGAGCTCTACTACCGCAAGCAGTGGCGGCGCGAGTCGAGCGGGATCGTGAGCAACCAATCGTTCACCTATCCACTCGATTCGATCCGATCCTGGAACCGGATGTACGGACGTCGTGGTTTCACGCAGTATCAGTGCGTGCTTCCCCGCGAGGCAGGGCGTAGCTCCGCCCGTCGCGTGCTCGAAGTCCTGACGGCCCGCGGTGGCGCTTCGTTTCTCTGCGTCATCAAGGACTTCGGCCGTGAGAGCCTAGGGGTGCTCTCTTTCCCTCGGCCGGGGATCACCTTGGCGCTCGACATTGCCGTGCGCGACGACACCCAGGACTTGGTCGATGCCTTGAACGAGCAGGTTTTGCAGGAAGGTGGGCGCATTTACCTCGCCAAGGATTCGTTCACGCGTCGCGAGCATTTCGAAGCGATGGAAGGATCGCGGCTCGACGAATTCCAGGCCATCCGAGACCGTTGGGATCCTGAACGTCGCTTTCGAAGCGCGCAGTCGGTGCGCCTGTTGGGGGATTGACATGAACGTTGCATTCTTTGGGGCAACCAAAGGAATGGGCCGGGCGTTAGCACGCCTGATGGCGGAACGAGGCGATCGGCTCTGTCTTCTCGGCCGGAACCTCGACGACCTCGAGCGAAGCGCCGCGGATCTCGCAGTCCGGGGTGACGGGACGGCTCCGCACTGCATCGTCTGCGATCTCGAGCGTCCCGAGCAGTTCGAGGAAGTGCTCTTCAACGCGCGAGAGGCTCTTGGAGGCATCGATGCCGTGGTGATCACCGCGGGCATTTTCGCTCCACAAGAGGAGCTCGAGGCGGATCCGGCGCTGGCCGAGCGCGTTCTCCGAGTCGACTTCACGAACACCGTGATGTTCTGCGAGGCGGCAAAGCGTCAGTTGCTCGCTGAAGGCGGAGGCACATTGTGCGCGTTCAGCTCGGTCGCCGGGGAGCGCGGACGCAAGCCCGTGATCCTCTACGGTGCGGCGAAGGCGGGGCTCAGTCGTTACCTCGAGGGGCTCGACCACAAGCACCATGCGGACGGCCTTCGTGTCATCACGGTGAAGCCGGGGTTCGTCAAGACCAGCATGACTGCCGGCCTCGAGCCACCGCCG
>CBDUCC010000133.1:0-9010 GCA_965365555.1 uncultured Myxococcales bacterium
CGAGCCAGTGACCGCGACGATTCGTCGGTGGCAACCTGCCGAAGAACCGCAGGTCGAGGATCGGCCCGAGCCCGAGCCGTCCGCCGCTTCCGAGCCCGCTTCCGCGTCCAAGCCCGAGTCGACGGAATCGTCGGCGCCTGTCGCCCCTTCGGGACCCCGCGAATCCGCAGCCACCGCGCTTCACGAGGCCGCGCTCGACCGGGAGTCCGTGACCGCGCCTGCAACGCCACGACGGGGCGGTTGGGGCGTCTGGCTACTGGTCGCAGCCCTCGGCGTGGGCGTCTACAGCCTCATCGCCAGCGGCACGCTTCAGCGGCTTCTTCCACCTGCAGCACCGGCTGCGGTCCCGGCACCGTCGGGCTCGATCGAAGTCACCGTATCGCCAGCGGACGCCCAGATCTTCGTTTTCGTCGGCCGCGGGCCTGCCGTGGCCGAGGACTTGCCCGTAGATTCTGCCCACGAGTTCATCGTGTTCGGCGAGGGGTTGCGCCCAGCCCGAGCTTCGGTGCCCGAATCTGCGGCATGGGGTACGAACGAGGGCGGACCGCTCTACGAGCTAGCGGTTCAACCCCAGCCCATGGAGTCCGCCGCCGATGTCATCGGTTTCGGGGAGCCCCTGACCACACCGTCCGCGGCGGCCGGTTCCTCAGTCGGTTCCGTGCGAGTCGTGACCAACCCACCCGGTGCGAAGGTCTACCGGTTCGTTGGAGTCGGGCCTTCCGCGACGCTCTCCGTCGGCTCGATTCACGAAGGTCAGGAAGGGCCCGTTCACCATCCATCCCACGAAACCCGCCGCGCCGTGATCGGGCCGAGTGATTGGGAGCAGCGCAGCGACGGGTATCGTGCCCGTTTGACCGTCGAACTCCCCGTGTTGCCGGTTTCAGTCCCCGCGCAAGCGCTCGAGGACTGACTCGACTTCATCGCGAAGCGCTTTGAGCTGCGACTCCGAGTCCGCTTCGAATCGCAACACGAGAACCGGCTGAGTATTCGATGCGCGGACGAGCGCCCAGCCGCCTGGGAATTGAATCCGCGCGCCATCGATGTCCACGAGCCGGTGGGTCGGACGGTAGTGCTCGACTACCCGTTCGACCAGTCCGAACTTTGCGGCGTCGTCACACTCCACGCGGATCTCGGGCGTGGCAAAGGTTTCAGGCACGTCTGCGAGCATCTCGTGGAGAGGCACGGCGCTGTTCGAGATGATCTCGAGGATTCGAAGCGTTGCGTAGATCGCATCGTCGAATCCGTAGTAGCGGTCCGCGAAGAAGATGTGGCCGCTCATTTCGCCGGCGAGCAGGGCCTGCTCCTCCTTCATCTTCGTCTTGATCAGTGAATGACCGGTCTTCCATAGGATGCCGTTGCCGCCGTGCGCGGCAATGTCGTCGTACATCGTCTGTGAGCACTTGACCTCACCGATGATCGTGGCCCCCGGGTGCCGTTCGAGCAGGGCTCGCGAGAGCAGGATCATCAGCTTGTCGCCCCAAATCACTTCGCCCCGTGCGTCGATCACGCCGACCCGATCGGCATCCCCGTCGTAGGCGAACCCGATCTCGAGTCCGCGCTCGCGCACCTCGTTGCGCAGCATCTCCAAGGTTCCCGGATCGGTCGGGTCGGCATGGTGGACCGGAAACGTGCCGTCCATCTCGCAGAGGAGCGCCAGGGGCTGCAGGCCGACCGCCTTCATGGTCGCGAGCGCGAGCGGTCCGCCGGCCCCGTTTCCGGCGTCGATGGCGAAGCGGATGTCGTGGCGGCCGAGCGCGATACCGCGGGCGGCGTGCTCCACGTATGCGGGGTTGGGATCGATCAGCTCCGTGTTCCCCGGCGCCGCGTCGACGAACTCCCGAGTCTCCATGACGCTCCGGAGCTCGAGGATGTCGTCGCCGTAGAGGGAATCCTTACCCACCATCATCTTGAAGCCGTTTTCGTCCGGTGGGTTGTGACTGCCGGTGATCTGCACGCCACCGTCGAGGTCGAAGTGATGAACCGCGAAGTAGAGAAGCGGAGTCGGCCCGATCCCGATGTCTACTACGTCGATCCCGGATTGGGTCAGACCTTCGCAGAGTCGATCGCGAAGGCGCGGCGAGCTCAAGCGACAGTCGCGGCCCACGCCGATCCGGCGAAGACTGCGCATCGAGAAGAAGGTGCCGAGGCTGCGTCCGAGGTCAAGGACGAACGCGTCGTCGAAGTCTCGTTCTGCGTGCCCTCGGATGTCGTACTGGCGGAATACGTGCGGGTTCATCGGCTCATGTCCGGTCGTCTCCGCGCTTGCGAAGAGTCTCGACGATTTCCCGGACGTCCTGCGCCCTCTCTCTCGGGATCACGAGGAGTGCGTCTCCCGAGTCGACCACCACGAGGCCCTCGACCCCGACCAAGGAGACGAGCTTCCCCTCCGGGGCCCATGCGTAGTTTCCATGGGCGTCGATGGCGATGCCGCCTTCGGGGAGCACGTTCTTCTGTTCGTCCTGTGGGGACAGCTCCCAGGCCGAGGTCCAGCTGCCGAGGTCGCTCCAATCGAAGGAGCCTGGGACCACGCTCACCGAATCGACCTTCTCCATGATTCCGTGGTCGATGCTCACGGCGGGAAGCTTCCCATACGTCTCGGCGACCAAGGCATCCTCAATGCCCGCCTGAGCGGCCTCATCATACGCCTTGAGCTGCTCGCCGAGGCCTGGAAGATGCGTGTCGATCGCTTCCAGGATTCGCGAGGCCAGGAAGAAGAACATGCCGCTATTCCAGAGGAACCCGCCGCTGGCAACGAACTGCTCTGCGCGCTGCCGGTTGGGCTTCTCCACGAAACGCCGTGCCCGAAAGACGCCCGGATCGAGCTCCGCGCCCACCTCGATATACCCGTATCCGGTTTCGGCGCGGCTGGGTCGGATTCCGATCGTCACGTAGTCGCCATGGGTTGCCGCTTCGAGGCCCTGGCGCAGCGTGTCGATGTAGGCATCCGAATCTCCGATGTGGTGATCGGCCGGCAGCACGGTCATCACGGCATCCGCATCGATCCGTCGGATGTGGGCCGCCGCCCATCCGATGCACGGAGCCGTATTGCGACCGATCGGCTCTGCCAGAATCTGTGAGGAGTCGAGCTCGGGCAGCTCGCTCTCGACCTGTGCCCGCAAGAGCTGGCTGGTCACGACGAAGGTGCGCTCCTCGGGGATCAGCCTCCAAACGCGCTCTGCCGTCGCCCTCAGCAGAGATCGTTCATCGGGTCCGAGCGATAAGAACTGTTTCGGTCGCTCCCCTCGCGAGAGTGGCCAGAAGCGAGTGCCGGACCCGCCTGCCATGATGATGGCGTATGCCTTGTCGATGCAGTTCATGGCCTTCGGGCGTCTAGCGCGTTACGAGGAACAATCCGAGGGGGATGAGATAGAGGGCGAAGGTCCACATGCGCCCCACTAGAATGATATGTCGCAGGATAACAAGGGCGACGTATCCCGTCACCATGGCCGTTAGACCGCCTACCCAGGCGCTGAGGCTCAGCGAGACGAGTCCTTCCGAACCCGAGGCTTCGAGCAGAGCCGCCCCCAGGATGGCAGGAAGCGAGAGTAGAAACGAAAACCTGAACGCCGCGTTGCCCTGAACCCCGAGCAGCAGCGCCACCGCGATCGTGACGCCGCTTCGGCTGATTCCGGGCAGGACCGCAATGCCTTGGGAAAATCCAATCGCAATGGCCTGCCAAAACGACACCTCCATCCTGTCGGGCTTTGCGGTCCCGCTCGCGATGAGGAAGGCCGCGGAGATCAGAAACCCATAGCCGACGAGACGCAGGTCCTCCGAGAAAGCCTCCGCGGTGTTTCGCAGGGCCAAACCGAGCACCGCGGTCACCAGCGTGGCGACTGCGATGTTGACGAGGGTACGGCCCTCCGCGGTCGATCGCAGGCGGTCCGGTTCGCGCAGCGAGGACAGAGCCTCTGACGCCAAGTTGCGGATGTCGGCCCGAAACAGAAGGACGGTCGCGGCCAAGGTTCCCAGATGCAAGAGAATCACGAGCGGAAGCGAATTCTCACGAATGTCGAAAAACTGGGCGCCAATCGCGACGTGGCCGCTGCTGGAGACTGGAAGAAACTCCGTCAGACCCTGCAACGCTCCCAGTGCCGCCGCCGTCAGCGCATCGATTTCTTCCGACAAAGCCGCAAGGCCATAGCGGTAGAAGGGGGATGCGGCAAGGAGCAACGCCCGCGTTGGGGCGTACGCAGCGATAGCTGTTTGTCGCGCGTTCGACTAGGCTTCGGAGCGCTCTATGAGGGAGACTTGGAATGCCGCCCGGGTCGGATTGATGGTGGCGCTCGGGCTCGTCGTCACGTTCGCCGTATATCGGTACGTGGACGAGCGGTCGACGACCGAGTCGGGGTACGGGGTCTACGCCTACTTCGACGACGTTCAGGGGCTCGTGGCGAAGTCCCGGGTCCTCGTAGCGGGCATTCCGGTTGGGTACATCTCGTCGATCCGGCTCGATGGGGACCGCGCTCGGGTGGACCTTCGGATCGAGGGGCAGATCATCCTCTACGAAGACGCCAGTGTCACGATGCGTAGCCTTTCGCTGCTCGGCGAACGCGTCCTGGTGATCCGCCCGGGCACTCCGGGCCTCCCGGAGATCCCGGACGGCGGGGAGATCCGGGTTGCCGATCGTGGCGTCAACACCGACGACATCATGGTCACCGTGAACGACATCGCGAACAGCGTGAAGAAGATCACGGCTCAGCTCGAACGCGCATTCGGCACGGAGGAGGCTGGAGACCGAATGGAGAGCGCGCTGCGAAACCTCAGCGATGCCCTGGAGAACATCAAGACCGTCACTGACGAGGCCGGACCTCGCATCGTCCGCATCATGGAAAACGTCGAGCTCGCCACAGACGACCTGAGCGAGATCATCCACAAGCGTAAGGACGAAATCGATCGCGGCATTGGCGAGGTCGACGATACGATTGCGTCGATTCACAAGGCCGCCGACCAACTCAACGCCGTTCTCGCAGACGTCAAGGAGGTTACGGGGCGAACCGCCCGTGGCGAGGGCACCATCGGCCGGCTCACGCAAGACGAAGCGCTGATCGACGAAGTCGAAGGTGTTGCGGAGGGTCTCAACAGCTTCGTCGGCGGTCTCAATCGCCTTCGAACCATCGTCGAGCTTCGAAGTGAGTATTACGCACTGACCAACGCCTTCAAGACCTACTTCTCGATTTACCTCAAGCCTCGCGAGGGGCGGTATTTCCTGGTGCAGTTCGTCGACGACCCACGAGGTTCCGTTAGTGTTTCGGAGAGCATCATTCGGCAAAGCCCGCCGCCGCTCTTCTATCCGAACGAATACCGGCGCACTGAGATCACGCGAAGCAATCGACTCAAATTCTCCGCCCAGTTTGGGAAGACGATCGGTTTCGCGACCTTCCGTTTCGGTATCATCGAGTCGACAGGAGGACTCGGCATGGACGTGAAGGTCATCCGCGACCGGCTCGAGATCAACTCCGATCTGTTCGAGTTTGGACGCCGCGTTTGGCCGCGGCTTCGGGTGCGCGCTGGCTTCGAGATCGTCAAACGGTTTTGGCTGCTTGCCGGCATCGACGACGCGATCAACCCGACTCGGGACTACTTCGTCGGTCTGCAGCTTCGTTTCGACGATGAAGACCTGAAGCCTCTCATCCCACTTGGCGCCGTGGCGCTCCCACGGTAGGAGCTAAGTCGGTGAAGGTCATCATTCAAGGCGCTGGCGCAGTCGCAAAGTCACCTGTCGGCTTCGCGCGGGGCCTGTCGTACGCCATCCGCGGAATGCGGTTTGTTTATTTTCAGCACCCGCGCCTCGCGCGCTACTGGCTGTTTCCGATCCTGATTACGACGGCCGCGCTTGCTTCGGTGTTCTACGGCGCAGGAACCCTCTACGACGATGTCAGCGGGGTCGTCTGGAACATGTTTCCCGAGAGCTGGAACGAGGCGACGGGTGTCCTCGGGGGGCTGCTCGCGGTTCTCAAATGGTTTCTCGAGGTGATCGCTGCAATCTTGATCACGCTTCTCGGCCTTCTCCTGGTCTTGTTGATCTCGGATGTCGTCGCGGCGCCATTCAATGATGCGCTCAGCGAAGCGGTAGAGAGCATCCTCACCGGGCACACACCTCCGCCGTTCTCGTTCAAGCGGATGGTGGCTGACGTCTTTCGAACGGTACGCCTGGAGCTCTTGAAGGTGCTCGTCTACGTCGCCGTCGTAGGGCCGATGTTTCTGGCGTCGTTCTTCGTGCCAGGGATCGGCCAAGTGATCTCGCTCGTGGGGTTCGCGCTCACGGCGGTCTATCTCGGCATCGACTACATCGACTGGCCGGCCGCGCGCCGCGACTGGTCGGTGGCCGACCGGCTCTCGTTCAGCCGCCGTCAGCTCGCCGCGGTTGCCGGGTTCGGCACGGGGGTCTGGGTCTTGTTGTTCGTTCCCTTACTCAATTTGTTCTTCATGCCTGCAGCGGTCGCCGGCGGGACCATGCTGTTCGTCGCCATGAACCCTCCAGGGGGCGGACAGAGCTCCTGAGCCCCCGTCTCGAGCCCCGAAGGGGGCAGCGAGCACCCGTTTTTGTAGCCCCCAGCTTCCAGATGCTAGCTTGTAATTCGGGGGAAATGGCTATGCGACCTTCATCCTACGGAGTCCTATCGATTGCTGCGGCGATGGCATTCGCGGTGACCAGTGTCTGCGATCTGAGTTTCGCCAGCACGCGTTCGCCAAGTGCGCTCGAGGCGTCGATGGGCGCCATTCAGTGGGGTTGGACGCCGAAGCAGGTGTACCGGCACCTCAAAAGTGGCATCGAAGCGTCCTACCAAGAGTCGATTGCCAAGACGACGGACGCGATCGAAGAAGATCGAATTCGACACAAGATGCAGGAAGAGATTCGGCAGATTCGCGATTCGTTCTTCGAGTTTGATGGGACCGCCACCGCGTATGATTCCGGCTACCTGAAAGGTGAGTTCACTCACAGAAACGGCGAATCTCTGCTCCGGGTGCGAACCAAGACGACGCAGGATTACTTCTTCTTCATCAACGACAAGCTCTGGAAGCGCTACCGCGCATTCGATGCGTCCGTATTCGAAGGGGCGAGCTTCGACCAGTTCGGCGCGGCGCTTCAGCAGCGCTATGGCAAGGCAAAGAAGCGGAGCGGCGCTCTGCGTCCGGGCGGCGAGCCGAAGCAATGGTACGAGTGGCGCGAGTCCCGAGTCCTCGCAAAGGCCGTCGACAACAACGAATTCTATGGTTTCTACTGTCTGATCCTCGAGAATCCGAAGACGGTCGCGAGGCTCGGCGAGCTGCGCAAGAACAAAGCCACCACGGTCCAGAAGAAAGAGGGCCTCGTCGACATGGTCGGTGACGACTCCGATTCGGATCAACATGCGGACATCGCGGATCGAATCACGGGTGAAATTCGGCGGCACGATACACCCGACCTCGACGACGAATGAAGCGGTACGTAGGGGGGGGTAGGATTTACACCGCCGCCCTCGCGCGTCTACGCTGAGGTCACTCGGGAGCGGGTGACGTGCGTTATCGACTGCGATTTCATCTCCAGGAAGTCGACTTGTTCGGGGACGAGTTGATCGTCGGCCGCGGACCGACCTGCCAGGTCACCATCGACGACCCGATGTTGTCCCGTCGCCACGTGCGAATCGACCTCCGCGGATCAGAGCCGGCGATCGAAGACCTCGGGAGCCGAAACGGAACCCAGCTCAACGGCCAGCCGCTTCGGGGACGCGCGGTCCTTCGCGACGGTGATCGAATCCGCCTCGGGACCCAGGAGCTCTTGTTTCTCGTTCCTGTCTCGGCCCATCGGCACTTTCGGACGACCTCGGGGCTCAGGTTCTGTCTGGGTTGTGCGGTCCCGTACCCGAGCACGAGTGTGCAGTGTCCGCACTGCGGCATGTCGGCCGGGAGCGAGGGCGAGGCAGCGACCCCGCGAGACGTCGTGGCGAGCGGCTGGACCTTTCACCTGCTGACACAGGTGGTCGGACGAGCGATCGAGCAGGGTCGGCTCGCCGACGCGGAGCGTATGCTGTCGCGAGGCCTCGACGAGTTGCAGGAGCAGCTCGATCTCGGCGTAGAGGTCGACGCGGCGCGCATTTCCGGCGTCGCCGAGTGCTCGGCCCGGCTTGGAGCCGCGCTCCGCACGGCGCGCTGGCTCGACAAGAGCGTGAGCCTCTACGAGCGGTCGGCTTCTGCCCCGTCGCAGGCGGTGCTCGATCTGCTCGACGAGCTTTCATGCGAACCGCTTCTCGACGCGACCATCGAGAAGCTTCGGCATCTGGGTCCGCCGGCGTGCCAGGCGGGCTAGTACGCGGTCACGACCTGTTCGAGGCCTTCCAGTCGTCGAAGCAGGAACCGTTCCGACGCGCCATAGTCGCCCGAGCGTCCGTTCACGACCTGCAGATACGCCCGCAGGAACTCGGGGCGCGAGTACTTGTTGTTCCGAACGAGGCTGTGGAGCGCTTCGATCGTCTCTGCCTCCATGAGCCGGCCGGTCGCGGTGTGAACTCGGAACACCCAATCGATCCATTTCGTCGCCTGTAGACCCTGCGCGAGCTGGAGCGCGTAGCTGGTTGCGCCCGCGAAGAGCAGGTCGGGGTCATCTTTTTCGGAATCGCTCAGGGGTCGCTTCGCGATCGCCCGTTCGAGAATGTTGTCGAGGTGCGGAAGCAGCATGCGCTCGGCCTCTTCGAACCGGCCCATGGCGATTGCCTTGCTCGCGATACCCGCGATCACGTCGAGTGCCCGCGCGGTCCGGGTATCCTCCGCACCCCAGGCATGTGACGAAGAATCGACACCGCTATTGTTTCCGACGAGCGTTTCTCCCGCGGTCTTGGAGAGCCGCCTCCCGCACTCACCGCATCGGCGCTTCGCCGCGCCGTTGATCGCGCCGCAGGACTCGCAGACGACGTAGTCGGCGGTTTCCCTGTGGGCGTCGCGAAGCCGTGCAGCATCGATCAGCACGAGCTCTTGGGAGCCGATGTACACTCGGTCCATGTGCGCCAAGCGTCGAGGAGCGTTGATGCGA
>CBDUCC010000134.1:0-8996 GCA_965365555.1 uncultured Myxococcales bacterium
CGCCTCTCGCGTGACCGGTCTATCGGAGGGCCTCGACAACGCAGCCACGCGCCACGCCTTCCGCAATATGGGAGTCGAGGTCGAGAGCGCCGGAAGCACGACGACGATCCACGGCGTCGGACTTCGCGGCCTTCGCATGCCGAGCGACGTGATCGATTGTGGGAACTCGGGCACGACGATGCGTCTCCTGGCAGGCCTTCTCAGCGGCCAACGCTTTGGAGCGCGTATGGTGGGTGAAGCATCGTTGACGAAGCGGCCGATGGGGCGAGTGATCAAGCCGTTGCGTGCACGCGGGGCACACATCGCAGGTACGAAGGGCGACAAGCCGGACGAGCTCTACCCGCCGATCTCAATCGCGCCTCTGGTTGAAGGCGAGGCGCTGCAGGGGATCGAATATGCGATGCCGGTAGCCAGCGCACAGGTGAAGAGCGCACTGCTGCTGAGCGGCCTCTACGCCGAAGGACCGACGGTCCTCGAGGAGCCCCTGCTATCTCGCGACCACACCGAAAGGATGATGCTCGCTCTCGGCGTTCCGCTGCAGACGGCAGGCGCCTCGGTCGTCCTCCAGCCAGACGCCGACTGGTCCCGGGGGTGGGAGCCCTTCGACTGGCATGTTCCGGGCGACCCTTCCAGCGCGGCGTTTCCTCTGCTGGCGGCGGCCATGGTCCCTGGAAGTCGGGTCAGCGTGGAGGACGTCTGCGTGAACCCGACGCGCACCGGGCTCTTCGATTGGCTCCGTCTGATCGGCGGCAACATCGCCCGCCGCCCGAGCGGCCATGGCGCGGGCGACGAGCCCATGGCCGAGCTGACGGTCGCGCATGGATCGATCCGCGGGGCCGTGGCCGGAGGGGAGCTCATCGTACGCATGATCGACGAGATCCCTGCGATCTGCGCGCTCGCCGCAACGGCCAACGGGCCCACGGAGATTCGGGACGCGGCCGAGCTTCGCGTGAAGGAGAGCGACCGCATCGCGACCATGGCGCAGGTGCTCGGCGCGTTCGGCGTTCCCTGCAAGGAGCTTCCCGACGGCATGCTGATCAGCGGAGGCGCGGCTCTGCGGGGCGCTCGGATCGACAGCAAGGGAGACCATCGCATCGCCATGTCGGCCGCCTTGCTCGGCCTGGTCGCCGAAGGGGAGACGCAGATCGACGGGGCGGAGGCGGTCGATACCAGCTTCCCGGGATTCGTCTCGCTCCTTCGCTCACTAGGTGCCGAGATCATGGAGGAGACCGTATGACTCGACCGCAGCCTGTGATCGCCCTCGACGGGCCGGCCGGGGTCGGCAAGAGCACCCCCTCGCGCGAGCTTGCCCGTCGGCTCGGCTTCACTCTGGTCGACACCGGCGCCCTCTACCGCGGCGTCGCTTTGGCGGCCCGGGAACGAGGGATCTCCTGGGATGACGAGGCGGCCATCGCGGAGCTCTGCCCGCGACTCGAGCTCGGGTTCCACTCGCAAGACGATGGAACCCCTCGGCTTTTGCTCGACGGCGTGGATCGCGGAGACGACATCCGCACCCCAGAGATCGCCGCAGGAGCAAGCCAGGTGAGCGCCTATCCGGGCGTGCGGCGGGCCCTGCTGAGCCTTCAGCGCGAGCTCGGACGGGAGGGCGGGGTCGTCCTCGAGGGCCGAGACATTGGCACGGTCGTGTTTCCCGATGCCGAAGTGAAGCTGTTCCTCACGGCGTCCGCGGAGGAGCGGGCGCGCAGACGGGTCAAGGACCTGGAATCCCGAGGGATCGCAGTGGATTACGATGAGCTGCTCGCTCAGATCCGCGCCCGCGACGAGGCGGATTCGACCCGAGCCATCGCCCCGCTCCGACCGGCCGAGGACGCCGTCATCCTCGATAGCACCAGCCTCGACATGGAAGCGGTCGTGCGCCACGTGCTCGAGCTGGTTGAATCCTGTACCGGCCCTTCAATTGACACCCCTTAACTCCCCTGCTACCCACGGACTCCCCTGCATTTCCGGGGGCCTTCAGACGTAACGGCGGCACGGCCGGGCGCTCGACGAAGCACCGGGAAGCAGTGATTTATACATGACCGAAACCACAGAAATTCAAAACCCCAATCCCGAGAGCTTTGCGGCTCTGTTCGAAGCCTCGGCCGACCAAACTGACCAACTCCGTGAAGGAGACATCGTCTCCGGGACGATCCTCAAAGTGAGCAAGGACTCCGTTGTCGTCGACATCGGCTACAAGTCCGAGGGCGTCATTTCACTTCACGAGTTCATCAACGCCGAGGGCAACATCTCGGCGACGCCTGGCGAGAACGTCGACGTCCTGATCGAGAGCAAGGAGAACGAGGACGGCCTCGTGAGCCTCTCGAAAGAGAAGGCCGACAAGCTCAAGGTGTGGGACGAGATAAGCGCCGCGTGCGAACGCGACGAGCTGATCGAAGGGACGATTACGCAACGCGTGAAGGGCGGCCTCGCCGTCACGATCCGCGGCGGCGTGAAGGCCTTCCTTCCGGGCTCTCAGGTCGATCTTCGACCGGTCCGCAACCTCGACCGACTGCTCGGCCAGACCTTCCAGTTCAAGGTCATCAAGTTCAACAAGAAGCGCGGCAACATCGTCCTCTCGCGACGCGTGCTCCTCGAGAAGGAACGCGACCGCCTGAAGGAGGCGACCCTCGAGAACCTCCAAGAGGAGCAGGTCGTCACCGGTACGATCAAGAACATCACCGAGTACGGCGCATTCGTCGACCTCGGCGGCATCGATGGTCTCCTTCACATCACCGACATGAGCTGGGGCCGGGTGAACCATCCGTCCGAGGTCTTCGAGGTGGGCGACGAGGTCACCGTCAAGGTACTCAAGTACAACGCGGACACCGAGCGAGTCTCTCTCGGTCTCAAGCAGACCATGGAAGATCCTTGGAACGTCGCGACCGACACGTATGTCGCCGGCAAGAAGGTCAAGGGCAAGGTCGTATCGCTTACGGATTACGGCGCCTTCGTCGAGCTCGAGCAGGGCGTCGAGGGTCTCATCCACGTGAGTGAGATGACCTGGGCCAAGCCGAAGCACCCGTCGAAGGTGCTCGAGGTAGGCCAGGAGGTCGAGTGCGTGGTGCTCGACCTGGATGCGCAGAACAAGCGCATCAGCCTAGGCCTGAAGCAGCTCGAGCCGGACCCGTGGACGGTCTTCACGCAGAAGTACAATCCCGGGGACATCATTCAGGGCCGCGTTCGCTCCATCACCGATTACGGCGTGTTCGTAGGCATCGAAGACGGCGTCGACGGCATGGTTCACAAGTCGGACCTGAGTTGGACGCAGCGAATCAACAATCCGGCGGACCTCTACCGCAAGGGCGACGAGGTTGAGGCGATCATTCTCTCGATCAACCACGACGACCGAAAGGTCAGCCTCGGCATCAAGCAACTCTACGAAGACCCGTGGAGCTTCATTCCCAAGCGCTACCCCGAGGGGACCGTCATCGAGGTGCGAGCCATCGGTGCCGACGAGTACGGTATCCACGTGGAGATCGAGCGCGGCGTCGAGGGGGTGATTCCTCGAGGCGAAATCAGCGCCGACCTCAGCCAAGAGCCGACCGATATCGTCAAGACCGGCGATATCGTCAAGGCTCAGGTCATCCGCATCGACGACGACGACCGCACGATCACCTTGTCGCTCCGAGCGGCGGAGGGTCAGGACGTCAACCAGGTCGCGCGGCCGGATTCGGCGCAGAAGCGGGTCGCCCCGCGCAAGATCGGCCCAAGCCTCGGCGGAGCCCAGGCAACGCTCGGGGATGCCCTGAAGGACAAGCTCGGCTCGATCGCCGTGGCGCCGACCCCCGACGAGGCTGAAGAAGCCACCGAAGAAGACACGACCGAGTAGCGGGACACGAACCCCCTCCTCATCCGCCGTCATTCTCGGTACTTACAGACCGAACTGCGTATTTTCTCAGGTCGCAGTCCTACAGCCCGGCATGAATTCGCAGTTGGGTCTTCAAGCTATGGAAATGCTTGTGCTTCTGGGTGGGCTGCGTGTCCCCGCTAGCGGACGTTGACGACGACGGCCGTGATGTTGTCGCGGCCGCCGCGCGAGTTGGCCATGGCGATGAAGCGCGCCGCGGCTCCCTTGGGCCCGATCTCGATCACCTCGGGTATCTCCTCCTCCCGGAGATACCCGTGAAGGCCGTCCGAGCAGAGTAAGTACGCATCGGAGGGCTGAACCTCGAAGAAGCCGGTGTCGACCTGGACGTACTCACGGCTCCCGACTGCGCGCGTGATCACGTTCCGATGCGGTGAACGCTCAGCCTCCGCCTCGGTGATGATGCCCTGCTTGAGCTGCCAGGCGACCAGCGTGTGGTCCTCGGTGAGGGACTCGGCTCGGCGGCCTCGGATCAGGTAGATGCGGCTGTCCCCCACCTGCGCGGTGATGCCGTACTCGCCGCACATGGCGAGGACCGACACGGTCGTCCCCATTCCCTGCTGATTGGGATCGTGCTGGGCGAGACCGAACACCATGTAGGTCGCCGCCTGGACTGCGCTTTCCACCACCCGGATCGCCTGACGAAGCGAATCCTCGGACGTGTCTCCCTGGGCGACTCTGTCGAGCGCTCCATGCCCGCGAATCACCATGCCATGTACGGTCTCGACCGCCTGCTGGCTGGCGATTTCGCCGGCTGCATGACCACCCATCCCATCCGCCACGACATAGAGCCCGAGCTCGTCATCCACGAGAAAGGCGTCTTCGTTCAGCTTTCGACGCTGGCCGACATCGGTCAGGCCCGCACTGTGGTATTGCAAATCATCCTCTTCAGCAGTGGCGGCCGCCGACCGGCCCCGACTTGATCAGGTTAGCGAAAAAGGGGCGGCTCGACCAAGAACAGGCCGGAAAACTGCTAAGCTGCCGCCGGATGACCGCCGAAGCCGCCGACGACTTGGCCACCGCCTGGCAAGAGATCCTGGAGCGACGCCCCCTACTGCAAACCGACCGCAAGCTCGCTGGCTTGGCACTCGGAGTGATTCGCGAGATGGGCAATACACGCGAACATCGCGACGTTCTTCGCGAGCTCGCGAGCACCTGGACTCAGGATTGGCGGCTGCACCTCACCGCCGCCTCGATGCTGGTCGCGCACGCAGGGCGGCGCGGCATGGACGACACGCCAATCACTGAGGACGGACCCGCGTGGTGGGCCGCGGCGGGACTGCAGCGAGCCATCGACGAGCGGAGCGAAGCCGATCACGAGGATCCGGAGGCCGCAGGCAATCTCAACGCGATGCTGGGCAACGCGCTTCGCATCTGCGGACCGAGCCGGGACGAAGAGGCGCAGCAAGCCTTCACTCGCGCGATCGAGCTCGATCCGGACCGCGGCGAATGGTGGTACGACGCCGGCCTCCTCGACAAGTGGCGCGGCCGTTTCGACGAGGGCTTCGCTGCCAACCAGCTCGCCAGAATGCACATGGGACCCGAGCGCCCGGTGCTGTGGAATCTCGCGATCTGTGCAACGGCGATCGGCAAGGCCGAAGAGGCGGTCGAGGCCTGGCAGCAGCTCGGTGTCGACGCCCGCGTCGACCATGGCCGCGACATGCCGTACGTGGCAAACCTTCCGCCGCTGATCGTGCGGGTGCTCTCACGAACGCCGGAGACCGATGCGACCTCTCAGTTGCCGAACAAGGCCGTCGGCTTCGCGCTCGTCTGGGTGGCCCCCTTGAGTCCCTGCCATGGCGTCGTGCAGTCCCCGACGTTTCGCGATGCCCCGATCGACTACGGAGACCTCGTTCTTTGGGATGGCGCGCCGGTTGCTGCACACGAGACGCCGGAGCAGGGTGCCGTGCCCGTCTTTCCACTGCTCGAGATCCTGCGCCACGGCGGCGAACGACGGCTCCCATTCGTGGCACTCGAACGGGAGCCCGGGGCGCTTGCGAATTTGGAGGCCGAGCTCCCCGAAGGGACCCGAGTCTTCATTCGAGAAGAGCGAGTGCACCATGCCTGTGCGGCCTGCGATGCCGGCGAGCCCCACGACCATCACGACAGCGCTGCCGAAGCGGCGTCGCCCGAGGGCCTACTCCGCGGCAAGGTCATCGTTTCCCCCCTCCAAAAGCTCCCAGAGTTCCGAGATGCGTGGGAGGCCGCGATCGCAAATCGCCCGGTTTCCGTGGCGATTCCGCTTCTCTACGAACAGCTGAAGGATGCGAAGCGGGCAGGGCAAGAACACCAGGCCTGGCGCGGCATCGAGGGGAAGGCGATCCGCCAGAAGGCGGGTTCGTGAGCGAGGCTCCGGTCTCGCTCGTCCCATCCGCCCAGTACGAGTACGCAGGGCTCCCGCGTCTGGACGAGGACACGATGTACGAGCGACGACAGCTCGTGTTCCTCGTGCTTTCGGGTCTGTTTCTCGGAACGTTGGCGATGCTCAACATCCTCGGCGTGACCCGTTTCATCGATCTCAGCTTCCGCATTCCGGGCACCGACTTCACCGTTCCGATGCCGCTGGCCGTCGGCGTCCTTCCGTACCCGATTACCTTCCTCTGCACGGACTTCATCTCGGAGCTCTTCGGACGACACCGCGCAAATCAGGTCGTGTGGATGGGTCTCGGGTTGAACCTCTGGGTGATGCTGATCCTCTGGGTGGGTGGAGCGCTCCCGGGTTTCGAGCCGCCCGATCAGCCGGAAACTGGAGTCTTCTTCGACGTCCGTCGACTGGCATTCAGCGCCGTATCGGCTTCGATGATCGCCTATTTGGTGGCGCAGTTCATCGACGTGCAGCTCTTTCATTTCTGGAAGCGTCTCACGAAGGGAAAGCATCTATGGCTGCGGAACAACGGCTCCACCTTGGTGAGCCAGCTCGCGGACACGGTCGCGGTGATTCTCATCACCCATTTCCTCGCGAACGGCCTGCCCATCGACGCAAGTACACCTCTGTGGCCGCAGCTCTTCACGTTCATCGGAGCCGGATACAGCTTCAAGTTGACCGTCGCGCTCCTCGACACGGCACCGTTCTACTGGGGAGCGGCCCGACTGGGGCGCTACCTCCGAGTGCATCCGGTCCACGGAACGACGAACCCAGCGGCCCCGTAGCCGGAAACGAGACGCGACCGCGGAACCCGTGGAAGATGGCTCGGTGGATACGTTCCGAGCGCTGCCCCCAGCGTACCGTTTGCTCCGAAGGCTCCCGGATTCCCAAGTCGGCGCCAGCTTCCTCGGATCGCGTCTGGGCTTCGACGGCTTCGAGAAGACGGTCATTCTTCGCTTCGCACCGCAGAGGCTCGCGAGCACCCTGGTGGCCGAAGCGCGACGGGCTGCCTCGCTCGCCCATGCGAGCCTCGAACGGGTCCTCGATGCGCAGGCTCACCCGACGGGTTCCTTCCTCGTATGCGACTACGCGCCGGGCGTCCGACTCCACGACCTCGTGCTTCGAGAGGGGCCGCTCGACTGGCGGGTCGCAGCCGCAATCGCAGCCGGGGCGGCGGACGGGCTCGCCCATGCTCATGCACGGCGGGACCAAGACGGCCGGCTCCTGGGCTTGGTGCACACTCGGCTCTCACCGCGCCGGATCGAGGTCACGGACACCGGACACGTACGCGTGACCGGCTTCGGGAGCGGATGGGCTTGGCCCGACCATCGCGGTTACGGCGCCCCGGAGGAAGCGAGGCGGGAGCCGATCGACGGGCGGGCCGACCTGTACTCGCTCGGCCTGCTCTTGGATCGCTGCACCGAACGTGCTTGGCGCCCGTCCCGGTTCGAGCATCTCATCCGATCTGCGGTGCAACGCTTCCCCGAACGGCGCCCCACGGGCGGAGCGTTCCGGGATGCGCTCCTCGAGCTATTGGAGCCCCCGGAGAACCGACTCAGGCCGCGCGATCTGGCCGCGCTGACGGAGCGCTACCGTGCTCACTCGTCTTCGGCGGGCGATTCCTCATCGGCCCCGGCCGGAACGTCCGCTGGAGCCTCGGTCGGAGCCTCGGCCGGCTCAGCGTCCACCTCGAGCGCCGCTTCGGCTTCTGCCTCCGCGGCGGCTTCCGCCTCTGCAGCAGCAGCCTCGGCCTCCACCTCCTCGACCTCCGCGGCGGCCTCCTGGGCGGCAGCCTTCTCACGAACGGCACGGTCGAGGGCCTGTTCGCCGCTCGTCGACAGGAAGGCCAGCCAGACCGAAAGCGCCATGAACGCGAATGCGGAAACGGCGGTTAGGCGGGTCAGGAGATTGCCAGCGCCCGCTCCTCCGAAGATCTGCTGACTCGCCCCGCCGCCGAAGGCCGAGCCGAGGCCGCCCCCTTTGCCGGACTGCAAGAGCACGACGAGGATGAGAAAGAGGCACACGACGACATAAACGATCGAAAGAAACGTATACATGACTAGCTTTCCGCCCGGCGGACACCGGCATCGACAATCGGTAGGAACTGCTCGGCAGACAGAGAGGCGCCGCCCACGAGCGCGCCATCAACGTCGGCCTGAGAGAGCAATTCGTCGGCATTCGATGGTTTCACGCTTCCACCATACAGAACGCGCACGCTGTTGGCCCAGGATTCGCCCTTGAGCTCGGCAAGGCGGGCCCGAATCGCTGCGTGAACTTCCTGAGCATCTTCGGCCTTCGCCGTGCGACCGGTGCCGATCGCCCAAATCGGCTCGTAGGCCACGACGAGAGGCGCAAGCGCCACCGCGTCGAGCCCGTCCGTGGCCGCATCGACCTGGCCGAGGACGACGTCGAGCGTCTGACCAGCCTCACGCTGCTCGAGGCTTTCACCCACGCACAGGATCGGCACCAGCTTGTGTACCAGCAGGGCTGAGATCTTCTTGCGGACGCTGGCGTCGGTCTCGCCGAAGTACTGGCGTCGTTCGGAGTGTCCGATGATGCAGTGAGTGCATCCGGCATCGAGAAGCAGGAGCGGGCTGAGCTCGCCGGTGAAGGCCCCCGAGTCTTCGAAGTACGTGTTCTGGGCGGCAAGACCCACGGCCGAGCCGTCGACAGAACTCGCCACAGCGGTCAACGACGTAGCCACCGGGCCGACGACGACGTCACAGGCGA
This sequence comes from uncultured Myxococcales bacterium, assembly GCA_965365555.1. Classification (GTDB taxonomy): domain Bacteria; phylum Myxococcota_A; class Polyangia; order Polyangiales; family Houyiibacteriaceae; genus SG8-38. Next base: position 8,961 of record CBDUCC010000134.1, read on the forward strand.
GGCCGGTACCCACGTGTGCTGCGATCGCCTCGGCAA
>CBDUCC010000135.1:0-8991 GCA_965365555.1 uncultured Myxococcales bacterium
ACTTCTTCTTCGGCGATCTCAGCTTCACCGAGACCGTCGATCCCAGTGTCCTGACCATCATCATCGGGATCACTCTGGCGGCCGCCGTATTGAGCCTGTTCGTCATCCTATTTCGCGGCAAGGTGCTCGGTGTCGGCACACAGACCATGTGGCGCATCATCGGCTATCACGTCGCGCGGAGCGGCGGAAACCTGGTCTTGCTGGGCCTCCAGTGGACCGTAGGTCTCCCGGGGTCTGTCTTTTCGGCCTGGATCAGCTTTCTGGTGATCGAGTTGGTGGTGCAGCGCACGCCGTTCATCCCGGCGCGGGAGTTCCTGTTCTTGTCGATTGCCCTGGCCTTGGCGGATACCGTCAACGCGCCTCAGGCGCAGGTCACGGCGCTGTTCCTCGCCGATACGACGATGCGACAACTCATCATCGTTCCCTCGTTGATTGCGGGCTTCGTCTGGCGCACCAAGCCACTGCCTCTGCCCCTCGATCCGGGCGCTGATGAAGGCTCCGCCTGATGGCGAAATCCCCCAATTCACGGCGAGAATGCCTTTCGAGCGCATCACGTGATTGTCGAAAGCGAACCGGCTATGCTGACGACCGAGGTCAGTCTCGTCCATGAAGATCATCGTTACCGGTGGCGCCGGGTTCATTGGCGCCAACTTCTTGAATCAGTGGGCGCCACGCCTTCCCGAGCACGAGTTCGTCAACGTCGACAAGCTCACCTACGCGGCCAATCTCGGTAGCCTTCGCGCTATCGAGAAGCTCCCGAACTACCGGCTCCGGAGAATCGACATCACGGACATGTCGGCCGTCGATGCCGTGTTCGACGAAGTCGACCCGGACCTCGTCATTCACTTCGCCGCCGAAAGTCACGTGGACCGAAGCATCCACGGACCTCGTGAGTTCATCCGGACGAACATCGAGGGGACCTTCAACCTCCTCGAGGCTTGCAGGGCGCGTTGGTCCGGTGACGACAACAGACTGTTTCACCACGTAAGCACCGACGAGGTGTACGGGTCGCTTGGCGACACCGGCCTGTTCCAGGAGTCGACAGCCTACGATCCGTCGAGCCCCTACTCGGCATCGAAGGCTTCGAGTGACCACATCGTGCGCGCGTACCATCGCACCTATGGGCTTCCCGTGAAGATCACGAACTGCTCGAACAACTACGGGCCCATGCAGTTCCCCGAGAAGCTGATTCCGGTGATCATCCTCAATACGCTCGAACGCAAAGCCCTTCCCATCTACGGGCAGGGACTCAATGTCCGTGACTGGCTTTACGTAGAGGATCATTGCGAAGCGATCTGGACCGTGATCCAGAAGGGAGCGGTCGGCCGCACATACAACATCGGCGGCAACAACGAAAAGCAGAACATCGAGGTCGTCGACACCTTGTGTCAGGTCGTCGCGGAGGAGACGGGCTCGCCCGTAGAGAAGCTCTTGGCGCTCAAGGAGTTCGTCACCGACCGCCCAGGGCATGATCTGCGTTACGCCATCGACGCCACTCGCATACGGCAGGAGTGTGGCTGGGAGCCCAAGGAGACGTTCGACACTGGAATTCGCAAGACGGTCAAGTGGTACCTGAGCAATCAAGATTGGGTCGACGACGTTCGGTCCGGCGAGTACCGCACGTGGATGGAGCTCAACTACCGAGACCGCGCGGGATAGAGGCAATCCGATGATCAACAAGGGCATCATTCTGGCCGGCGGCTCGGGCACACGCCTTCACCCGTTGACCAAAGGCGTGAGCAAGCAACTCATGCCGATCTACGACAAACCGATGATCTACTACCCGCTCTCCACGTTGATGCTGGCGGGGATTCGCGAGATCTTGATCATCACGACGCCTCACGAGCAGGCCCTGTTCCAGGCTCTTCTCGGCGATGGCGAGGGCTGGGGCCTTCGCATCGAATACGAGGTGCAGCCCAGCCCCGACGGGCTCGCGCAGGCGTTCTTGATCGGCGAGCGTTTCATCGCCGGGGATGCCTGTGCGCTCGTGCTCGGCGACAACATCTTCTACGGCCACGGGTTGCAAGGGTTGCTGGCCGATAGTGCGTCCGAGACCGATGGTGCGACCGTGTTCGGTTACTACGTCAGCGACCCAACGGCCTACGGGGTGGCGGAGTTCGACGACACCGGACGGGTGATCGGGCTCGAAGAGAAGCCGAAGCAACCGAAGTCCCACTATGCCGTCGCTGGCCTCTACTTCTACGACGAACACGTGGTGGCGCATGCGAAGGCCCTGCGGCCGTCCGCCCGCGGCGAGCTCGAAATTACCGATCTCAACCGGCGATACCTCGATGCCGGGAAGCTCCGTTTGAAGAAATTTGGGCGCGGCGTCGCATGGCTCGACACGGGAACACCGGTCGCTCTGCTTCAGGCCGCCAATTTCGTTCAGACGATTCAGGAACGTCAGGGCCTCCGTGCCGCCTGCCCCGAGGAGATCTCGTTCCGTATGGGCTGGATCGACGCCGAGCAGCTCGCGCGCTTGGCCGACGCGCTTCGCAAGACCGAGTACGGACAGTATCTTCGGGCGCTGGCCGAAGGGCGCGAGGGATGAAGGTAGAGCCAGGGCGCATTCCGGGCCTCTTGATCATCGAGCCGAGAGTTTTCGGTGACGAGCGAGGCTTCTTCATGGAGTCGTATTCCAGAGACCGCTACGCCGAGGCGGGACTCCCCGCGCAGTTCGTTCAAGACAACCTCTCGCTTTCGGCGAGAGGGATTCTCCGAGGCCTTCACCTGCAGCACCCGAACGATCAGGGGAAGCTCTGCTCCGTCCTCGAGGGTGAGGTGTACGACGTTGCGGTGGACGTGCGCGTCGGCTCACCAACCTTCGGCCAATGGGAAGGCGTCAACCTCTCTGCTGGGAACAAGCGCCAGTTCTACGTGCCTCCGGGATTCGCGCACGGTTTCTGTGTGCTGAGCGAGCGGGCTCTCTTCTCCTACAAGTGCACCGACTTCTACTCCGCCGAGAACGAGCTCGGCGTCATTTGGAACGATCCGGATATCGCCATCGACTGGCCGATCGACGCACCGCGGCTCTCTGCGAAGGACGGTGAGAATCCGCGCTTGAAAGACATTCCCCCGAGCAAGCTTCCGCATTATGGCTGAGATCCTCCTGATTGGCGCCGACGGAATGCTCGGCCGTTGCTGGGAAGAGCTCCTTCGAGCGAGAGGCCGTTCGTACCGAGCCACGACCATCGACGACCTGGACATCAGCGACTCGGACGCGCTCGAGAGCGCCATCACGGGCGACATCGCCTGGGTGGTCAACTGCGCCGCCTACACGCTCGTCGACGACGCTGAAGCCCACGAGAAGCTCGCGACGGCGGTCAACGGGCATGCGGTCGGGCAGATGGCCGAGCGCTGCCGTGAGATTGGCGCGAAGCTGCTTCACTACAGCACCGACTACGTGTTCGATGGAACGGCCACCGAGCCCTATCCGACCGGCCACCCGAGGTCTCCCGTGAATGCCTACGGGCGCAGTAAAGCGGTCGGCGAGGAGCTGATCGAGAGCTCCGGGGTAGAGCACCTGCTAGTTCGCAGTAGCTGGCTCTACGCGCCTTGGGCGAAGAACTTCGTGCTGACGATCGCCGAGCTCGCGAAGTCGCGCGACAGCCTTCGAGTCGTCGACGATCAACGAGGCCGCCCGACCGACAGCCGGAAGCTTGCCGAGGTCAGCCTGGCGCTCGCCGAGGGCGGTCACCGAGGCATCTTTCACGTCACCGACGGAGGTCAGTGCAGCTGGTTCGAGCTGGCGAGACTGGTGGCGAGCGTGGTGAACCCGGATTGTCGGGTCGACCCGTGTACGAGTGAAGAATTTCCGCGCCCGGCTCCGCGTCCGAGCTACAGCGTACTCGACATCTCCGTGACCGAGGCCGCCGTAGGCCCGCTGAGCCCTTGGGAAGCTCAGGTACGCGACGCGCTCAAAGTCGCCTCTGCGCCTTGAGCTCTCACCAGAGCGCCCAGTGCCCAAGGGTCAATACCTCGATGGCGATGAGCGCGTTCGTCACCGCATGCGCGAGGATCGCATCACTCAGTAGGCCGCGTCGCTTCTGCGCGTAGGCGTAGACCAGGCCGGCGATGAAGCCACCGATCCACTGCTGATGCAGGGCGGCAAAGGCGATCGACGAGATGAACACGGCGGGCCAGTGCCACTGGTCGTACCGAACCTTCGTGAAATCCGAGGCGACGAGACGACGGAGCAAGAAGCCGCGGAAGGCCAGCTCTTCGGCAATCGGGACCGTGACGATGGCGCCGAGGGCCCGCGCGATCACCCAGGCCAACGCCAAGGGGGGGCCGAGTGTTTCGAGCTCCGAGGGGGGGTCAGCAACGAGCTCGGGAAGCGTTACCACGGAGATTCCTACCCAGAGCACGTAGACCAGGACACCGCGTCCCTCCGCGTGCCAAGACAATACCCGTCGGCCCGCCAGATGCTGCCGCATGCCGTCGCGATAGTCGTCCCGATACCAGGCGAGCACGAGGAGGGTAACGACGACGCGGACCGGGTAAAATTGATCGAAGCCGCCGATGAAAAGGCCGGTCACCAGCGCGGTGGCGATCAAGGCAAGCAGAGGCAGAAGAAATGGTGCCGAGGGGTTCTGCGCCGGGAGCGAGCGCTCCCGCCCTTCCGCAGCGAACCAAGGCAGGCGCTGCGTCAGCCAAGTCGCCCCGAGTGCCACCGCACAGAACACCAGCCACCCCGCCTTCGAGTGGAAGCCGCCGATGGCGATCTCGGGAGACCAGAAGTGCCCGAGCAGAATGAGCGCCACGATCCGGAGCACATTGAAGAACCAGACCAAAACGACCGCAACCGGAAGGACCACGAGGACGTTCGGAAAACGCAGCCGTTTGTGGAACACGGCAAGGTAGGCCGACAGAAATACGACGATCAAACCGATCCCCTCGTATCCCGAGCAGATCGGCGCGACATGAACCCAGAACTCAGGCGTTCCGACAGAAAGCTTCTCCGGCTCGAAGTAGATCGGCGAAACCAGCCAGCCGAGAATCGACGCGACCGAGTTGAGAGTGATCGCGTTGAGCTGGCGCCACAGCGAGAGCGTCGTCAAGCCAGCGCCCATCGCGAGGAATCCGAGGAGCGTCGCCATCATCAGCGGGGTCGCGAGCTCCCGAATCAGCCGTACCAGTCTCCGAGCTCCGAAGGCGATCGGAATGAGCGATCCCACATTGAGAAGCCCGGTGAACGCCCAGAGCGAAGCCCAGACGTAGGGCGACCCGGGTGGGGGCTCGCCGCCCGAAAACAGCAATGCGGTCGCCAGGAAGAACAGGACAAAACACCCCAGGTGAATCGCGGTGCGAGCCCAGATCTGGGAGGGCGGCATGCTCGGAATCGTACGCAATGCTTCCCGAATCTGAGAGCCGCCGAGCATCCAGAGCGCGGTTCCAAACGCGACGATCGAGGGACCAGCCAGCCCCACCCAGCTCAGACGGGCCAGCGCTGCGTTGCCCGTCGCGAGCTGCCGCGCGTCAAACACCAGCGAGATAGCCAGGTACTCGACAGTCAAAAGGGCGAGAGCGACCAGGGGACGCAGGTACCAATGCTCGGACGCGCGCCCCTCCATTGCCCTAAGATTAGTCGCTCGGCGCAGTGCGAGCTAGTCTTGTTATAGTGAACTACATGACCTCCGGGGTGATCTCTTGAAGCGGCTCGACTTGGGAACGATCTATGCCCACGTCCTCACCACCGAGGAGGCCCTCGACGAGCTGGAATCTCTGGTCGTTCGAGGCAAGGGCGGCTACGTGGTCACACCGAACGTCGATCATGTGGTGCAGGCCGAGGACAGTGAATCGCTACGGCAAGCCTATGAGGGGGCCAGTCTCTCGCTGGTCGACGGACAACCACTGATTTGGCTGTCGAAGATCATCGGCGACCCGTTTCCCGAGAAGATTTCCGGAAGTGATTTCGTGCCTCGCGTGATCGAGCGCGCAGCCGATCGTGGCTGGCGCTTGTTCTTCCTGGGTGCCGCGGAAGGCGTCGGCGCGAAAGCGGCCGAGGTGCTCCGCGGCCAGTACCGGGGCATCGACATCGTGGTGCACTCCCCGTCCTTCGGGTTTGAGCAGGACGCGGACGAGAGCGCTAGCGTCCTTGCCATGATTCAGGAGTCGGAGCCGCAGGTACTCGTGCTGGCGCTCGGCTGCCCGAAACAAGAGCTGCTGATGCATCGTTGGCGGGACCAGCTCGGCGGCACCGTCGCTATTGGTGCCGGCGCCACCCTCGACTTCATCGCCGGGAACGTGTCGCGCTCGCCCACCTGGATGTCCGATGCAGGCCTCGAATGGCTCTACCGTCTCGCGCGCGAGCCACGCCGATTGGCGCATCGTTACCTCGTCCGGGATCCGCAGATCGTGAAGATCGCTTGGCGGATGCTCCGCGATCGAAGGCCCGCCCCCTAGGGCTGCTTGTACTCGATGATCGCAGATCGTCGTCCGGTCATGCGACCCCGTTGGTAGCGGAACCAGCCGAGCGCTTCCGGGAACTTCGCGAGCGTGAGAAACGTCGCCACCGTCCAAGGGCGTTCTTCCCCGTTCCTGCGCAATCGGTTCGCGATGCGCGCGAGATTGAGCGGGTACAGCAACGATAGCCCCAGCGAGTAACCGGAAGTGAACGGAACCAGGGCGATCGATACCGCCGGTATGCCGACGGCCCAAAGAAGCGCTTTCGCCGACTTCCTCCGCCATTCGCGGCTCAAGTCATCATCGTGCATCGAAGACACCTCGGCGTATGCATGCCCGGCGCGAACCGCCCGCGTCCACCACTGGGAGAACTCCGTGACGTTTGCGTCGTGCAGGGTCATCTCCTCGTCCAGGCGCCGGATCTTCCAACCGGCCGCCCGCAATCGCACGCAGAGCTCGGGCTCTTCCCCGGCGATCAGTGAAGGGTTGTATCCCCCGACCGACGACAATGCGTCTACGCGCATCATTGCGTCGCCACCACATGCGTTCGCATCTCCGACAGGGGTGTTCCACTCGACGTCGCAGAGGTAGTTGTACACGGATGCCTTGGGGTAGCGTTCGCGTCTCCGTCCGCAGGCGACCGCGTGCTGGGGGTGGTCGTCGAGGAACCGTTCCGCGTCTTCGAGCCAACTCTCCCGAACCTCGCAGTCACCGTCGACGAACATTACCCTTTCGACCTGCGGCGCGATCTCCCTGAGACGCGCGAACCCTGCGTTTCTCGCGCGTGCTGCGGTGAACGGAATCGAGCGATCGAGGTCCACCACGTCGACCCCCTGCCGCTTCGCGTGCTCGATGCTTCCATCGGTCGAACCCGAGTCGACGTAGACGATGTGCGTCGCGCGACCGAGGAGTGACTCGAGACAGCGTTTGAAGCGTTCGCCTTCGTTCCTGCCGATCAGCACGGCGCCTAGACGATGAGTAGAGGCCTTGGACACGGGGATAGCATTGCCCGGATCGGAGGGTACGGGCCAGTTGTCCAGCACCAGAATGGTGACCTGGATCGCATTTCATCGGCATCTGTAGCCACATTTGTGAGGTTCTGCCGTGCCTAGAGCGCATATTGAGTTACGGTTCCCGTTCGCATCCCGCCCCACGGATGCTGCAGGCGATGCTCGTTTCGCCGACTCCCCACTCTTGCGCTTCCTGTCTTCGCATTCATGCGCACCGACCTTTCCCAGAGGCCCCGGCCCCCCCTGCTCGTTCTCCTGCTCCTCGTGGCGGCCTGCACGGTCGATCCGTCGCCGAGCTCGCCCGAACCTGCTGACTCGCCTCGCGTCGTCGAATCCAGTGCGAAGGGAGGACTCGATGGCCCGCCGGTTCCGGTGGGTCCATTCCTCGATGGGGCCCTTCCTCCCCGTACGCCGAGCGTCGCGACGGGCGGCGGTTGGACGACGGTGAACGCGTTTCCCGGAATCAACCTAGCGAACACCATCGTCATGGGGGCCAACCCGGGAGACGATCGGATCTACGTAGGCGCCCAAGAAGGTGTTGTCGTATCGTTCCCGAACGACCCGTCTGCAACTGGCACGTCACCGTTTCTGGACATTCGGGATCGCGTCGCGGTGGTGTTCGAGGGCGGCTTCTTGGGCATGGCGTTTCACCCCGACTTCGGGCAGACGGGCTCACCACATCGTAGGGCGTTCTATGTCTACTACAGCTCGCACTGTCCGCTCGACGCTTCGCTCGATGCTCCGGATCTCTCTTCCTGTGATGAGGGCTACCCGCGTGATCGACAGGGCGGGTTCTTTGGCGTGTACCTGCGGCTCTCTCGTTTCGAGGTCGACGCGGGCACCGGAGCGGCCGATCCTGACAGCGAGCAAGTGCTTCTCAATTTTCGACTCTCAGGGGCAGTGCACCGCGGCGGCGGTCTCGCGGTCGACCAGAGCGGGCGCTTGTTTCTCTCGATCGGCGACCAGACCGACTCGGACTCGGCTCAGGCCATCGATGACAACTTCAACGGCAGCGTGCTTCGGCTTGCCGTCAACGTGGGCGACAACGGCGATGGCACCTGGACCTGCCCCGCTGGAACGCACCTTCCGCGCCGTAGCCTGCAGAGCGCCGACGAAGTATCGGGCCGTTTCTATTGTATTCCGGACGACAACCCGTGGCTCGATGCCGGTGGCAGTCTGTTCGAAGAATACTGTGCGGTCGGGATGCGGAATCCGTTCCGCCTGAGCATCGACTCGGTGACCCAGCGTGTCTGGGTAGGCGACGTCGGCGGTTCGAGGGCCGAGGAGGTCGATGTCATCGAGTGCGGTCGGAACTACGGATGGCCGTTTCGCGAAGGACTCGGACCGGGGCCGGACCCCGCGCCATCCTCCTTTCTCGGCGTGCTCACCGATCCGGTCGTCGATTTCACACGAGACGAAGCGCGCTCGATCACCGGCGGGTACGTCTACCGTGGCTCCAGGTTCCCAGAGCTGTACGGCCTCTATCTCGTCGGCGACTTCATCCGCGGCGGGATTTGGTCCGTAGAGCTCGACGCGCAGACCCTTCGCGGGACGAAGACCTACCTCACGAACTACT
>CBDUCC010000136.1:0-8949 GCA_965365555.1 uncultured Myxococcales bacterium
ACGCAGCCGGAGCTGACGGCGTTCAACGGCATCGCGACTGGGCAATACACGAGCTTTGGGTTCGAGACACCGCCGCCATCCGATGACGCCATCAACATCAACGGCGTGCAGGCCGAGGACATCGACGCGATGATCGCCGGCGGATGGAGCTACATCATAGAGGGCACGATCACGCAGGTGTCGGACGGAGCCAGCAAAGAGTTTCTGATCGAGGCGGACGTTCCGACGGTGTATTCGGACTGCGCCGTCGATGGCATGGAACCGGGTGTCAACGTCGCCGGCAACTCGACGGTCGACCTCACGCTTCATGGCGACCACATCTTCTTCAACGGCTTTCCCGAGGAAGAAGGAAACGTGGTGCGGCTGGCGCAATGGCTATGGGACATCGAGGACGAAGATTCGGACGGAGTGCTGACACGGAGCGACTTCGAGGCGGCTACCGACGTTGGGAGTCTCTTTCCTTCGCCTCCCGGCGGTGCGTATGAGCTCACGGGAGGACCGGTTTCGCCAATCTCGAACGCGTGGGACTTCATTCGCGCGCAGCTCGGTACCCAGGGTCACATCTTCGGCGAGGGCGAGTGCGAGTGGAGCCCGCTCTGAGCGGTTTCGGGCTAACGCCGGACTCCGGTCGGAGTATGTGAGGCCAAGAAACCTCTCACTTGGAGCGATGACATGAACACGAAGACACTTGGACTCTTGAGCTTCACGGGCGCAGCGATGATGGCGGCCACCGTGTCCGCGATGGCGCCGGATTGGGCAGCGAAGGGCAGCACGATCGAGAAGTGTGCCGGAGTGGCCGCGAAGGGGAAGAACGACTGCGGCGCCAACGATCATAGTTGTGCCGGACACGCCAAAAAGGACAACGATCCGAAGGAGTGGGTCTACGTGCCAGCCGGCGTTTGCGACAAGATCTCCGGCGGCAAGGTCATCGGCAGCACGAAGGTCAAGTAGAGCCGAACGATGAACGCCCGAATGGGCCTCAGTCTTCGTCGGGAATGGGTCGCGCCGCTCCTCGAGTCGCGTGCGGCCCTACCAGCTCTTGAGGTGATCTTCGAGCAGTGGGTATTTGCTTCGGAATCGGCACTCGAGGATCTCGAGCGACTCCGTGCACGCTATCCCCTGCTCTTGCACTGTCTGAGCATGAACCTCGGTTCGGTCGACCCGCTCGACCGGGACTACTTCGAGCGAGTTCGCGCATTCGCCGACCGGTTCGAGGTGAGTGGGGTTTCTGACCACATGAGTTGGCGGAGCATCGAAGGCGCGTGGACCTTGTCGTTGCTTCCTCTCCCACGAACCCGAGAGGCGCTCGAGCACGTCCTGGCGCGAGTCGACGGCGCCCAGTCGGTCTTGGGGCGACCGATCGCACTCGAGAACGTGTCGCAGTACCGAGCAACACCCGATGAGATGCCGCTCGTCGAGATGTTCAACGAGCTTCACCAACGCTGCGGCGCTCCGATTCATCTCGATTTCAACAACTTGCTGGTGAACGAGCGCTGGCTCGGCGAGAAGCCGGAGGCGTTTCTAGATGCGCTGACGGCCGAAGTCGCCTGGGCACATGTAGCCGGACATCAGAACGTCGACATGCCGATCGACGATCACAGCGCGATGCCCAGCGCGCAGTGCATGAGACTCTTGTCGTACCTCCGCGACGACACGACCGTGATCCTCGAGTGGGATCGAGAGCGGCCGGCGTTGAGGAGTCTGCTGCCCGCACTCGAGCGACTGGAGACGATGCATGACGCTCTCTGACTGGCAGGCGAGTTTCTTTGCCGAGCGAGTGCGAACCGCCGCGTCGGGCGTCGAGGGTGTCTACTATCGTGAGCAGGTCTTCGGCGCTCTGGAAGTCCTATCCGGGGCGCTTCCCGATCTCGAAGAAGCGCTCGGAGAGCAGAATTTCCGTTTCTTCGTGCGAGAGCTGTTGATGGAGACGCAACCATCCGAGGCGATGGGCACCTCGCTGATCGTTCCGTTTCTCGAGTTCTTGAGAGCACGACCGGAGCTCGCAGAGGCTGAACATGTTCACGAACTGGTCGAGCTCAGATTGGGTGTCATCGCGACCGATTGAGCACAGGTGGCCGGACTCGTGGCCGGCTTACTCGCGCTCGTAAATGAGGGCGTACTCGATCGGCGAGGCAAGCTTCTCACTCGTCATGTAGACCGTCATCACCAACTGCCCGGCTTTGTTGAAGCCGTATGTCGACTTTCGACGCGCATGCTCGAAGACGAAGTACTGGACGATCGTTTCGGGCTCGAGCTCATAGTGGAGCTTCGAGTCGCGGCCGTTCGGCCCAACGAGCGCACGCTCGGTTCCGTCGTCCGGGGCGATCGCTGCATACTTCCCCATGACGATGGAGACGTTGTCCCCCGCGCGCTCGATCTCGATGCGCTCGGGCAACTCCTTGTGATTGGCGAGCCGGCTTCGGGCAATCTTTCGCCCGAGCCAGCCCAGGCTGCTGATCGCCGCTTCGATCGATTTCTCGATGGCGGCATGGTCCTTGTCGGGCGTGCCGACGTACACGTAGCTCCCCGACAGGAGCTCGACGGCATCGGGCGCCGTGGGCGGTACATCGATCGATTGTGAGAACGCCGTGGAAGTCATCCAGAACACGGCAGCCAGTAGTACACAACGTCCAGGACGCATCGCTTGCTGTCTAAAGCCCGCAACCCAACCCCGCCAGGGGGACAGGCAGCCCCCCGAAAACATCTATCATTTCAGGTACCTACAGACCCGACTGCGAATTCCTGTTTGCCGGTACCAATGCTGCGCGGAAGGAATTCGCACTTGGGTCCGCAAGTGGCCGGAATCGCTGCGGCTGCGGGAGGGGTTCCTGTCCCTACTCTTGGCGGGAATCGCTGCGGCTGCGGGAGGGGTTCCTGTCCCTACTCTTGGCGGAGGGCTTTTAGGTTGGCGGCTTTCTTTCGGTGGGCCTCGCCCATCGACTCTTTGAGCTTCTCGGGGAGGGCCTCTTCGGGGATCACCAAGTCACCTTCGACTGGCCAGTGCTGCAGAAGCTCCGGGTGGTAGCGGCGCGGATAGTAGTCGCGGGGATCGATCTCTTGGCTGCGCACGAACGGCTCCTGAATGTCCTCGCGCGCTTTTGGCGGGTGCGGAACGACGAGCTTACCGCTCGAGAGATCGAACTGCGGAGCACGGCTGTTCGGATAGTCGGGAATGATGCCCTCACGCACCCAGATGCTCTCCTTGGTGACGTTCACGACAATGCCGTCCGGCGCACCGAAGTGGTAGGGCCCCTTCCAGTGCTCCCGGACTTCCGCGACGGCCTCCTCGTTGAGGTAGGGGTCAAAGGGCATGTGCGTCGTCATGAACAACCTTGGCTTGACGCGATTCGCCAGGTAGCCCGCCGCGAAGCCCGATGTGTGGTGGGTATCGATGGTGTAGCGTCCAAGAAACGGCGGCACGCCCTGCACGCCCGAGCTGATCTCGACGAGCTCCGGCTGCATTTCGGTCACGTAGACATCGCAGCCCTTCGCGTACTTCTCATCCAGATGGCTCGGGCGGCCGTCGCCGGTCCAGACGAAACAAAGGCCGTTCCAATCGAGCCGATACCCGCTCGCTCCGTCTTTGGCGTGCGAGCGCTGCCAATGGATGACCCGAACACCGTGCTCGTCGTAGATCACGCCGCCGTTGTCCCGAAAGTCGTACTCGTGGACTTCGAAGTCCCATGCCTTGCCGACGGGAAACACACTAAACGCATCGATGTGCCAGCCAAGCATCATTTTCATGCCCTCGACCATCTTCGCGGTGCCGTACTCGGGAGTGCGTCCGGAGGGACCGAAGATCTGAAGGCTCTTGTGCCAGCGGCCCGACCAACCGCCGAACATGGCCAGGTACGGAAGCGCGCCGAAGTGATCGACATGAAGATGGGTAATGAAGACCTTGTCGATCTCGTTGAGCGCGAAGCCCGAAGCGATGTAGTTCGCCACCGAGCCTTCGCCGAGGTCGAAGACGAAGTTCTCCCCGTTTCCGAGCTGAACGAAGATCGACGTGTTCATCTGCCCGGGACGAATGAACGGTGCAGTGCCCATGAAGATGATCCGCATCTCGTGCGGCTGAACATCCTCTGTCCGAGGGAACCAGTTCGCCGCACTCTTCAACCAGGGCTGCGGGCGAATCCCTTCGAAGAGCAGCCCCTCCTTCCAGCGCCCTGCGGGGACGCCGCCCATCAACGCGGCGCGGATGTCCTCCTCCGACGATGACCCTTCGGGCAGCTCCATGGGCGGCGAAGGCTCTCCGGCCGGGTCGGCTGCATGGGGCTCCACGCCTTGCGCCTGGTCCTGACCCGATGGTCCCCAGGAGCCCGGCTCACAGGCAGCGACGACAAAGAGAAGAATGGAGAGTCTGATGGTTGCGATCATGCGGCGGACTATCCGGACTCCTTCGGCGAGCGTCAACGCGAGATGGATCGCGCAGGGACCGAGGCGCGCACCACCGGGGGAGGGCCGAGCTCGCAGGTCTAGGACAGACCAATGCCTCGCTGCAGAAGCTGCGTCATGGCCAGGGCCAGCTTTCGCGCGTCCTCGGGCCCGAGGTGTCTCACGCGTGGATGCCGGTCGACGATCATGCACGCCAGTCCATGGGTGAGCGCCTCGCTCGTCAAGGCGATCAGCTCCGGATCGACCTCCGGAATCAGTCCTGCGTTCTGCCCTTCGACGATGAGCGTGATCAACTTCAGACGGCGCTCATCGTTGATCTCCCCGAGAAGCCGCCCTGCAAACGGCGAGCGGGCATGAACGAGGTCGAACAGGTTCGGGTGCTCCACGGCGAAGCGAACGTAGGCTACGGCCATCGCGCGGAACTCCGTCAGCGCATCCGCAGAGTCGCCGGCGGCCTCATCGACTCGCAGGTCGAGCTCGACCCCCGCCTTCTCGGCGACCGCATCGAGGAGCGTTGCCTTGTCCGAAAAGTGTCGGAACGGCGCCGCCGACGAGACCCCGGCCTGCCGAGCGAGCGCGCGCATACTGACTGCGTCGGCCCCCTCGGTGTCGACGATGCGGTATGCCGCCTCAAGCAGCTGCCCGCGCAAACCCTCACGATGATAGGGATCCCCCGCCATCTGAAGCGACTGTTAGCACTGCTCCGATCGAAGCCCAATGAATGTGAGCGTCGCTAACGCGAGGACCGGAAGAGAGTAAGCACCGAACACATCGCCGAAAAACGCCGCCCGAGAGCCGGATCGCGCGGAACCGATGAACTGTGAGGCAGCTGACCGCCTGAGTAAGCATCGATAACATCGTGGGTTTCCCGAATGTTAGCAGCGCTTACTGGCAAACACTCCGTGAGAAGTCGCACTTGTAGCCGTAGGGACAATCCCGGCTGTCGGTACACGGAAGCAACTCGCAGACGCCCTTGTCCTGATTGCAGTAGCGCGGAGGCGCGCAGGAATGCAGATGGCAGGCCACCTCCGAAGCCGACGGGCGCGATGGGCGCGGCGCGGTCTCTTCAGCGCTCCGGGTGGCTGGGGTCGTTCCCGCACTCGACGCGGACTGGCCGCACCCGAGGCCGAACAGCGAGGCCCCGAGCGACACGACGAGGAACGCCAACCAAGCTATCCGGATCCCGTGCATGGATGAAAGATGATAGCTTTCGGCCATGGCGGCAAAGCACATTCTGGCTTGCATCGATTTCTCGGAACAGTCGACCGGGTCCCTCGCCGAAGTCGGGGAGTACGCGCGGACGTATGGAAGCCGAGTCACGCTGTTGCACGTCGCCGATCCAAGGGCATTCGTCCCGCCGCAGGCAGTACTCGAGCCAACGTCAGACACCGATAAGAGCACCCATCAGGCGGCGCTTCGCAACCTCCGGGACGCACACCTGGCAGATATCGACTCGGAAGTCGCCGTGGTGGAAGATCACGCCCCCGCTCGTGCGATCTGCGACTACGCAATGAACCACGATGCAGACCTGATCGTCGTGGGCTCGCACGGCAAGGGCGGCATGGACCGCTGGCTCATCGGGAGCGTCGCTGAGCGGGTCGTCCGGCACGCCACGGCGAACGTCTTCGTCGTGCGGCGCTGACTTCAAAGCGCCCCCCGGCCCTGATAGGCTCCCCGCATGGGGCACCCTCGTGCATGGTCGATATTGGGGAATTCGCAGCGGCTCGACGGCGGCGCCATGTTTGGAAACGCGCCCCGTGCCCTTTGGCGAAAGTGGGTGGAGCCCGACGAGCTCAATCGAATCCCTCTCGCCTGCCGCGCGCTGCTGATCGAAGACGGCAACCGGAAGATCCTGTTCGAGACCGGGATTGGCGCGTTCTTCCCACCGCAACTTCGGAACCGATTCGGCGTTCAAGAGGAGAGGCATGCTTTGCTCGACAACCTTCAGAAGGCTGGCTTCTCCGACGCGGACATCGACTGCGTCGTCCTATCGCACCTTCACTTCGATCACGCGGGAGGCCTGTTGAGCGCGTACGAACCGGAAGAGCCGATGCGGCTTCTCTTTGCGAATGCCAACTTCGTCGTGAGCTGGGATGCCTTCCAGCGCGCCAAACATCCGCATGCGCGCGACCGCAAGTCATTCATCCCCGAACTCCAAGGCTTGCTCGAGGAAAGCGGCCGGCTCGAGCTGGTCAAGGGCCACCGCTCCGACGTACTTGGAGCAGAGTACAGGCTCTGGCTCTCCGACGGACACACGCCCGGACTGATGCTGACGGAGATCCCGGGCGACGACGGACCCCTCGTGTTCGCGGCGGACTTGATTCCCGGCCGAGCGTGGATGCACCTTCCGATCACGATGGGGTACGACCGCTACCCCGAGCGCCTCATCGATGAGAAGACCGACCTTCTGAACCGGCTTTTGGAGCGAAATGGGCGGCTGTTCTTCACCCATGACCATGAGATGGCGGCGGGCCGCGTCGCCAAGGACGACAAGGGCCGCTTTTTCGCCTCCGAGACATGGGCTGAGCTCGACGGCACCGCCCTCTAGCGGCCCGTGGTAGGCTCCAGCATTCGGAGGAATCATGCCCCTCGGCGACGGGGACGCCCCCCCACGCATCGAAACCGGCGACGACTACGTCGCCAGCCTTCGCGGACGGAACCTGCGCGTGTTTCTGTTTGGCGAGCTGGTCGACGAACCGGTGGACCATCCCTTGATTCGGCCCTCGATCAACGCGGTCGCGGAGACCTATGACCTGGCGGTCCGCGAGCCCGAGCTCGCCACGGCACACTCGTCACTGACAGATCGTCGTGTAAACCGCTTTCTTCACGTGGCGACCAGCGCCGAAGAGTTGGTCGCACAGAACATGATGCAGCGGAAACTCGGGCAGAACACCGGCACGTGCTTTCAGCGCTGCGTCGGAATGGACGCCTTCAACGCCCTCTACTCCGTCACCTACGAGATCGACGAGAAACACGGTTCTCCGTACCACGAACGACTCAAGGCATTCCTCGCGACGATGCAAGATCGAAACTACGTCGTCGGCGGCGCGATGACCGACGTGAAGGGCGATCGAAGCAAGGCCCCGCATCAGCAGGACGATCCCGATCTATTCGTGCACGTCACCAAACGGAACGACGACGGAATCTGGCTCAAAGGCGCCAAAGCGCACCAGACCGGCTGCATCAACTCGCACTGGATCATCGCGATGCCGACGATGCGACTCGGTCCAGACGACCGAGACTACGCGGTGGTAGCGGCCTTTCCGGTAGACGCCCCCGGCATCACGTACGTCTACGGACGCCAGTCGTGCGACACCCGTAGCATGGAGGGTGGCTCGATCGACGTCGGCAACGCGAAGTTCTCGGGTCAGGAAGCGATGGTCGTGCTGGACGACGTGTTCGTCCCTTGGAGCCACGTGTTCATGCACGGCGAGTACGAGTTTGCGTCGATGCTGGTCGAGCGATTTACCTGCTACCACCGGCGGAGCTACGTCTGCAAGACCGGTGTCGGTGATGTGCTGATCGGCGCAGCGGCCCAGGTCGCGGAGTACAACGGCGCCGACAAGGCGTCACACATCAAGGACAAGCTCGTCCAGATGACGCACTTGAACGAGACGATGTACGCAGCCGGCATCGCCTCCTCTCATCAGGCGAAGGCGACCAAGTCGGGCTGCTACTTGAACGACGACATGCTCGCGAACGTATGCAAGCATCATGTCACGAAGATGCCGTTCGAAATGGGCCGTCTCGCTCAGGATCTCGCCGGTGGGCTCGTCAGCACGGCACCGTCCGAGAAGGAGCTCTCGCACCCCGAGCTCGGCGCACTCTTGGACAAGTACTTGAAGGGGCGTGCAGACGTGCCGACCGAAGCCCGTATCCGGATCCTGCGCCTGATCGAGAACATGACCATGGGACGAAACGCGGTGGGTTATCTCACCGAGTCGCTCCACGGCGCGGGTTCACCTCAGGCGCAGCGAATCCAGATCGGCCGCCAGATGGCCCTCGACCACAAGAAGCGACTCGCGCGGCGTCTTGCTGGCGTCGAGGAGGCCGACGACTGAACCCTAGTCGCGCTCGAGCACGAACCGATAGCGGACGTCGTTCTGTCGCAGCCGGTCGAGGGCGCTGTTCACCTGGCTCATGGGGAGCACCTCGACCTGCGCGCCCACTCGATGGCGCGCCGCGAACTGCAGCATTTCGCGCATCGCAGCACGTCCGCCAATCGGACTCGAGGTGATCGAGCGGCGCTTCACCATCAGAAGACCCGTTGGAACCGATACCGGCTCGCCGAGAGCGCCGACGAACGAGAGAACCCCATCCGGCCGGAGAGCTTGGATGTAGCGTTTCCAGTCGAGTGAGTGGTTGACGGTCGCGATGATCAGATCGAGTGACTCCCGCTGCGTTTTGAGGGCTGCTCCGTCGATGCTCGAGACGAAGTGATGGGCACCATGGGCGCGAGCTTCACCTTCCTTGTGCGGGGTCGAGGAGAAGGCCGTGACTTCGCAGCCGAGCGCTCGGGCGAATCGAATCGCGAGATGGCCGAGCCCGCCGATG
>CBDUCC010000137.1:0-8879 GCA_965365555.1 uncultured Myxococcales bacterium
GACGACCGCCCGGTCGGCGTCGGCGGACCCATCCGTTTCAATCGACGACCGGGCGAAGGCCGCCGAGGCCTATGACCAGGGAACGTCGGCATACCTTGCCAAGCACTACGAAGTCGCGGCCCATTGGTTCGAACGGGCCTACCGGGTCGCCCCCACCTCGGCCGCGTTGCTCCAAGCAGTCCGTGCGCACGAGAAGGCAGGCAACGTCTTGCGAGCGGCCAACCTGGGGTTGGAGCTTCGTGACGAATACCCCAAAGACACGCCTTCCGTTCGAGCGGCGGACGCGATGATCGAGCGTGCCGCTCGCGACAATCTTCTGGTGCACGCGGTTTGCGAGAAGGAGTGTACGCTGGAGCTCGATGGAGCTCTGATTCGGCATGCATCGTTCTTCGTCACGCCCGATGTCGAGCACAGCGTGAAGGCTTCGTTCGAGGACGGAGAGACCTCCACTACGCTCGAGGGTGCGGCCGGAGAGGAAACCGACGTCACGCTCTTGGCCCCGGCGCCGCCGCCGCCTCCGCCCGTTCCGCGCTGGGCCTTCTATTCCTCGCTTGGCGCCACGGTGGCGCTCGGTGCGGTGACGATCTGGTCCGGCGTCGACGCCAACCGAGGGGTGAGCGAGTACGAGGCCGCCGCTCAGACGGCGAATTCCCCGGGGATCAACACCAGCGGGTCCCCTACACCGGCTGAACGAGCTCAAGCGTTGCTCGACGAGGGTCAACAGAAAGAGCGGCGCACCAACATCCTGATCGGAGTCACCGCGGGCATGGCAGTGACCACTGCAGTGCTCGGCGTCTTTACGAACTGGAAGGGCGAATCGCGCGAACCGTCGTCGAAGCGTGTCGAGGCCGCGGTCGGAGGGACACCGCAAGGTGGTGGTTTGACCATCCGGGGACGATTCTGATGAACGTAGTCGCCGGCGCGCAGGGGGAGGATCGGCTTTCGAGGCCCATGGCGGGACGCCAGCTCGGCCGCTACGAAATCCTGACTCAGCTTGCGTCCGGGGGAATGGCCTCGGTCTACGTTGCACGTGCGCAAGGCGTTGCGGGCTTCGAACGACTCGTCGCGATCAAGGTGCTCCATCCTCACCTGGCCTACGAGCAGGAGTTCGTGTCGATGTTCCTGGACGAGGCGAGGCTCGCCGCGCGAATCCGGCACATGAACGTCGTACCTACGCTGGACATCAGTGACAGTCCGGGCGATGGATACTTCCTCGTCATGGAGTACATCGAGGGGAATCACCTCGGTGCACTGCTCGGACGGGCAGCCAAGCGGGGGGAGCGCCTTCCCCGACCCTTCGTCTTCAGGGTGCTCACGGACGCGCTTCAAGGGCTGGCCGCCGCCCATCGACTAGCAGACGAGAACGGCCGGCCACTGAAACTGGTTCATCGCGACGTTTCGCCGCACAACATACTGGTCGGCACCGACGGCATCGGCCGGCTCACCGACTTTGGTGTTGCCAAGGCAGACGTTCGCATGGCGTCCACGCGGGCGGGCCAGTTCAAAGGAAAGCTCTCGTACATGGCACCCGAGCAGGCGTCATCGAGCGAAACCGATCAACGCTCCGACCTCTTCAGTGTAGGGATCATTTTCTGGGAGTGCCTCACGGGTCGCCGCTTGTTCAAAGGGGACTCGAACGCCGCAACGTTGAACAAACTGCTGAACGAAACCGTCGTGAAGCCGTCGGACCTATGGCCGGAGCTCGAGCCCTACGACGACGTCGCGATGAAGGCGCTCAGCCGAAATCCCGAACAGCGGTTTCAAAGTGCAGAGGAGTTTGGGGAGGCACTGGACGTAGCCGCCAGCGCCGAAGGAATCGCCAAGACGCGAGACGTCGCCGAGGTCGTCCGGACGCTCGATGCCGAGAAGCTCCAGGACGAGCGCGACCGTGTCCGTGACGCGATCGAGCTGCTGGGGCGTGCCGAGCTCGGTGCATCCGGCGTTCCGATGCCTCGACAAGGGACGGTGCCGGGCAACGATACCGTTCCGAGGGATGAAGGAAGCTCGTACGTTCATGGAACCGGGTCTGGGACACTTGCCACCGCGCCACTCGGCGAAGCCCAGCGAAGCGCTGGCACCGACCTGCTCCGATGGGTCGTCATGCTGCTTGCGGTCGTCGTGTTCCTTTACGCCGGCTTCTTGGTCTGGGAGCTGCTTCAGGAGCCGGCGGCGCAGCCGGCGCCGGCGACCTCAGCCCCGACTGCCGAACCGGAGCGGGACCGGTCGCCGAGCTCAGCGCCGACGCCGCCGGCACAAACGATCACCGAACCCGCCGACCCCAAACCCAAACCCAAGGCGGCACCGGAACGGAAGAACAGCACTTCCGCGGTCAGGAGCCGACGGCGTCGCGCACGGAGCCGAGGCCCTGCGCCGACGAAGCAAAAGGCGCCCGAGCGCCTCGATGAAGCGAAGACCCCTGCGCCGCCTGAGCCAGAGCCAGTCGACATCGACATCCGGAATCCTTACCGCAACTAGCGGTCTCGGAGCAGTCAGAGCGGAATTGACTCCCGGCTTTTGACCACCTGATCCCGAATCGGCTAGGATTTTGAATAGCCCAGAGGGGATTGGGCGGAGAATTCATGGCCGAGTGGGTATACGAGGCACGGACACGTGCCGGTGAAGTCCAGACGGGGATCATCGAGGCGGATTCCAAGGAGGCGGTTCAGTCCCGACTCCGAGCGCGCCAACTCAACCCGGTCAAAATCAAGAAGAAGGGTCGCGACCTCAAGCTATCCTTCGGAACCGGTGTCACGCCGAAAGAGCTCGTCGTCTTCGTCCGGCAGTTCGCGACGATGATCGATGCCGGTCTACCGCTGGTCCAGTGCCTCGACATCCTCTCGTCACGAGGCGAGAACAAGGCGCTAAACGAAATCCTCAAGGACGTGAAGGAGTACGTCGAACAAGGCGGTACGTTCTCCGAAGGACTCGCCAGGCATCCAAAGCTCTTCGACGAGCTCTTCGTGAACCTCGTCCGCGCGGGCGAGATGGGCGGTATCCTCGATACGATTCTCAACCGGCTTGCCGGATACATCGAGAAGCGAGTGAAACTCGCCCGCCAGGTGCGAGGCGCGATGGTCTACCCAACGGCGATCTTCTTCGTCGCGGTGATCGTCGTGGTCGTGATGCTCGCTTGGGTCATTCCGAGCTTCAAGGGCATGTTCGCAGAGTTCGGTGGAGAGGACTCACTTCCGGCGCTGACCCAGATGGTCATCGCCGCATCGGAGGGCTTCCTCGGAAACGTGCACTGGATCATCTTGGGCACCGCCGCCTTCGTGTTCGGAGTGACGTACATCTACCGGCAACCCGCAGGCAAACACTTCTTTCACCGAATGCTGCTCATCGTGCCGATTCTCGGTCCCGTGATGCGAAAGATTTCCGTTGCGAGGTTCACGCGAACACTAGGGACCTTGCTTTCGGCAGGTGTTCCGATCCTCGACGCACTCGACGTCGTGAAGAAGTCTGCCGGCAACGTCGTAGTCGAGAACGCGATTCAAGAGACCTCGAACAAGATCCGCGAGGGCCGAACCATGGCCGAGCCGCTGATGGAGACGAACGTCTTTCCGCCGATGGTCGTGCAAATGATCGGCGTTGGCGAGCAGACCGGCGCACTCGATACGATGCTGAACAAGATCGCGGACTTCTACGAAGAAGAGGTGGACATCGCAGTGGCGGCACTCACCTCGCTGCTCGAGCCGCTGATGATGGTGTTTATCGGCGGAATCGTCGGCGTCATCCTCATCTCGATGTACCTGCCGATCTTCTCGCTCGCAGGCAAAGTCAACGCGGAGTGATTCAGACCCGAGAGAGCGTGCGCACGGGAGGCGAAGAGCCGAACCCGCACCGTAGGCTGCAATGGGTTCTCGGAGGTCGCCTGATCATCGCAACGGTGCTCCTTGGCGCCACGATGTATCTGGCGCTCGACGCGATTCGATACGGTCGCTTCACGCCCACTTTCCTGCTGATCTTGATCTCGGCGATTTACGGATCGTCGATCCTGTTCGGCGTGTGGCTCCTTCGCGGACGAAGGGAGCGAGTCGTCGCCACGGCGATCACGACGCTCGATGTCTTACTCATCACGGGGCTCGTGTACCTCACCGGTGGCGCGGGAAGTATCTTCTCCTTTCTCTACGGCGCCCAGATTCTCACCGCGGCTCTAACGCTCGGGACCGGCGCTGCCTACTACACCGCAGCCGCGAGCCTGGCGCTCTTCTTTCTTCAGGGCCTCGCTCTGAACCTAGGGTGGCTCCCACCGCCCCCGGATCAGCCGCTCAGTCAGTACGTGCTGAGCTCGCGCGACTTCCAACTGGCGCTGGTCTCGAACATGGTCGGGATCGCGGCAGTCGCGCTCCTCGCGACGAATCTCGCTCGACGCGCGCAGGTGGCAGGAGCTCGACTGGCGCGCGCCGAGGAAAGCGCCGCGCGCCTGGAGCGCCTCAACGACGACATCGTTCGGTCGATCGCATCGGGACTGATCACGGCCGACGACGACGGCCGGATCATTGCGATCAACACGGCGGCTCGCGAAATCCTGCGTGACAAGAGCGGCAGCCTGCTTGGCGCGCCGCTCTCCCAGGTTCTCCCCGACTACGAGCGAGAGCAACCGAGCCAGCCGCCGAAGCGGGCGGATGCAACGGGTCACCGGGCCGATGGTTCGCGGTTCCCCATTGGGTACACGCTCAGCGGACTTCTCGATGAAGGCGGCAACCGGTCCGGCCTGCTCCTTTCGTTTCAAGACCTCACCGAGATCAAGACGCTCCGCGACCGAGCAGAGCAAGCTCAGCGCCTTGCCGTCCTCGGGCGACTGGCAACCGGCCTCGCGCACGAGATCCGCAATCCGCTGAGCTCGATCTCGGGATCGGTGGAGATGGTGCGCGAGAGCAACGCCCTCAGCCCGGAGGACGGGCGTCTTCTCGGCATCGTGATCTCCGAGGTGGAGCGACTCAACTCCTTGGTCACGACGATGCTTCAGGTCGGCCGGCCGAGTAAGCTCGAGACCGAGACGGTGGACCTGCGAAACATCGCCAGCGACGTCGCTGCGGTCGCCCGCGGCGAAGCGACGTCGAGCAACCAACTGCGAATCGACGAGGACATGCCCGAGCAGCCTCTGATGGTGACTGTCGATCCGAACCGGATGCGTCAGGTGATCTGGAACTTGGTGAAAAACGCGGTCCAGGCGTCTCCACACCGGGGCACGGTTCTCATTCGCACCGGGCTCGACCCCGAGGGACGAGCTTACCTCGAGATCGCGGACCAGGGCCCCGGCATTGGACCGACGCAACGGGAGCGCCTTTTCGACATGTTCTACTCCGGGCGAAGCCACGGAGTCGGCCTCGGGCTCGCGCTCGTGAAGCAGATCATCGACCAGCACGGAGGCGAAATCGAGATACTCGATCGCGATGGGACGGGCGCATGCTTCCGAATCACCCTTGCGCTCGAGGCGCGTTCGGTCACGCCGAACGCAGCAGCTCTTCCAGACGAGCGCCGGGATCCTCCGCACGCATGAGCCCTTCGCCGATCAGGACGGCATCGGCTCGGCCTGCGGCGACCTCCCGGAAATCCTCGGCGCTTCGAACCCCGCTCATGAACACCGCTACCGACTCTCGCGGAATGCGCGCCACGCAGGCGGCAGCCGCAAGCCTGTCGACTCGAAAGCTGCTCAGGTCACGGGCGTTCACGCCGATCACGGTGGAGCCTGCAGCGATGGCGCGATCGACTTCTTCGGCGTTGGCGGCCTCGACGACGGGCTCCATTCCGAGGTCTCGTGTGACGTCGACGAGGGTGCGAAGCTCCGTCTGCTCGAGGACGCGGACCAGCAACAGCACGAGCGAAGCACCGACATCGAAGGCGAGCTCGACCTGAATCGGATCGAGGACGAACCCCTTATAGAGCACCGGCACGTGCACACTCTGCGCCACGCGGCGAACCAGAAGTGGAGATCCACCAAACCCGGGACCATCCGCGAGAACACTGACGACCGCCGCCCCACCGCGTTCGTAGCCGAGCGCCACCCGGACGCCCTCCCCGGGGGCCTTGGGCCGAATCTCGCCGGCGCTCGGACTCCGAAACTTCACCTCCGCCATCACGGCTGGCGGCGCGCCCGGGGATCGCCGCAACGCCTCGATGGCGCGGCGACCGCGCTCAGGCTCCGGTGTACGAAGCACGTCGGGCCTGGCAGCAAGATGGCGTCGCCGGCGTTGGTTCTCGAGCCGCTTTCGCGAGAGGATGGCAGCGAGGTAGTCGGTCATGATTCCCGGGTTCGGTTCACCCAACGTTCGAGCATCTCGCGTGCAGCGCCCGAGTCGATGGCGTCCCCAGCCAGCCGAGCGGCAGAGTCAGGGCCGGCCGCTGTACCCGTCACGCACAGGCCGGCGGCGGCATTGAGGATCACCGCATTTCTCGCGGGCCCCGGGTCCCCACGAAGCACGCGTCGAAGGATCCCAGCATTCTCCTCGGCGTCTCCGCCTCGCAGGGCTTCGAGCGGGACAGGCGGCAAACCGAAGTCCTCGGGCGACACCTCGAAGGTTCGCACTTGGCCGGCAGCGAGCTCGGCGACCTGAGTCGGGCCTGCTGGTGAAACCTCGTCGAGCCCCCCTTCCCCGTGCACGACCCAAGCCCCGCTCAGCCCGAGCACGCCAAGCGCTTCGGCGAGCTGTTCCAGACGACTGGGATCGAATACGCCGACGACCTGGTGTGTCGCGGACGCTGGATTCGCCAGCGGTCCGAGCAGGTTGAAGAGCGTCCGAATACCGAGCTCGCGCCGCACCGGGGCGGCGTGACGCATGGCCGCGTGGTGGCTGGGTGCGAACAGAAAACCGATACCCACGTCTTCGATACAGCGCTCCACCGCCTGCGGTGCCAGATCGATCCGAACCCCGAGTGCCTCGAGCACGTCCGCACTGCCAGCTTTCGAAGAGACCGCCCTGTTGCCATGCTTGGCGACGGCGACGCCGCAGGACGCCGCCACAATAGCTGCCGCCGTCGAGATGTTGAAGGTGTGAAGGCCGTCACCTCCCGTTCCACAGGTATCGAGAAGTGGCCCTTCGATCTTTGGGTGGATGGCCTCGCACTGCTTTCGCAGCGACTTCGCGGCTGCCGCAATTTCCTCGGAGGACTCGCCCTTCATGCGGAGCCCAACGATGAACGCGGCGATCTGTGCTGGAGTCGCGCGACCCTCGAGGATCTCGTCCATCACGGCCTCGACCTCGGTCGCCGCCAAGTCGTGCCCCGCCACCACACGCTTGATCGCGTTCGAGATCACGATGCCCTGCCCGCATCGACGCTCGTCAGCCAATTCCCGATCAGAGCGTGTCCGTGCTCGGTCAGAAACGACTCGGGATGAAATTGAACGCCCTCGATCGGAAGCGTCTGGTGCCGCAGACCCATGATCTCTCCCTCCGCCGTGGAGGCCGTGATCTGGAGCTCGGATGGAACCGTATCCCGATCGACGATGAGCGAGTGGTATCGGGTCGCCGTCAACGGAGACGGAAGGTTCGCGAAGACGCCAGCTCCTTCATGCAGGATGGGCGACGTTCGGCCATGCATTAGTCGATCCGCACGCACGATCGAGGCCCCGAAGTGCTGGGCGATGCTCTGATGGCCGAGACAGACCCCGAGAATGGGAATCTCCGAGCCGAGCTTCGCGATGAGTTCCAGGCTCACGCCGGCCTCTTCTGGTCGCCCCGGCCCCGGGCTGATCAGGATGCCCGCAGGTGCCATCGCTCGAATCTCATCGATCGACACCGCGTCGTTTCGCTTCACGACCACCTCGGCACCGAGCTCGCCAAGATACTGGACGAGGTTGTAGGTAAACGAGTCGTAGTTGTCGATCACGAGAATCATCGCCGTCGATCGCTAGCGGGTTGCCCCAATGGCGTCAACCAGCGCCCGGGAGGGCCGGCTCGTAGCCGCGTTCCCGAAAGAATTTCTCGAGCCGCAAATTGACCATCTCGGGATACTCGAGCGGCGCGTAATGCGTGGCGCCCGGAATGATCATGATCTCGGAGCCTCGGGTTCGTCGCGCCATTCTTTCCGCCGCCGTTCGCGGGGTGAGGAGGTCGCGCGACCCGGTGATGATTAGGACTGGGACGTCGATCGTCGGCAAGAGATCCCAGGCGTCGTGCTCCCCCATTCGTTCGAGAAGACCGATGAACGCATCCATGTCGAGCATGCGGAACTTCTCGATCACCTCGGTGGCCACCTCGTCGTCGAGCGTCCGCGCCGCAAGGCCCACCCGCTTGATCCACTCGCCTGGATCGGGGAGACGGGTGGCTTGGCGGATGGCGCTCTCAATCGCACGAGGCATGGAACGAAGACCTCGTAGGAACGGCGGGAAGAGCCTCCCGGCGAAGCTCAGATTGAAGACATAGTCCCAGGGCCGCCCGGCGACGCCGTTGATCATGCTCAGCGACGCGACTCGGTCGGGAGCGCTCCGGAAGAGCTCCAGACCGACCTGGACCCCCATCGACCAGCCGACGACGGCGGCTCGCTCGGCACCCTCGTGGCGCAGAAGCGCTAGAGCGTCCGCGGCGTGATCCCGCACGCTGAAAGCGCTGGGGTCTTCGGGTTTGGCCGTGCCATAGAGGCCGCGGTAATCCCAGCAGAGGAGCCGATAGCGGTCGCGAAAGCCCTGGATCTGATGGCTCCAGGCCTCCCAGCTCCCCCCGAGCC
Organism: uncultured Myxococcales bacterium; assembly: GCA_965365555.1. Classification (GTDB taxonomy): domain Bacteria; phylum Myxococcota_A; class Polyangia; order Polyangiales; family Houyiibacteriaceae; genus SG8-38. Next base: position 8,668 of record CBDUCC010000137.1, read on the forward strand.
CGTTGCAGAACAGGATCGGCCGGCCCTGACCAAGCGTCTGATAGGCGATTTCGGTGCCATCCCATGACACAAAGCGGCGTTCTTCGACGGGGGGTGGCATCATGAGAGGATGGGGGGAAGCCTATCAGCGCCGGCCTCGGTGCGCCCGCCTTGACAAGATCGGCTTTCCACGGATAAATTTGAGGAAGCTGAAATGTCAGACGAACTCCAAA
>CBDUCC010000138.1:0-8877 GCA_965365555.1 uncultured Myxococcales bacterium
TCGCACTGGGCGGGAGGGTTCGGGCGCTCGCAGCGGTCGTCCCAGCTCACCATGACCTTGCGGAACACCGAGCCGTCTACGCGGGGCTGTTCGATGCTATTCTCGCAGGTGTTCTTGACCCAGAGGTTTTCGATGGTGACATCGTTCACCCCGACGTTGATGCCCTTGCCGCCTCGGCAGTCCCCGTTTTCGTCGGCGTATTCGAGCACGACGTCGGCCGGCGAATCGCCAATACCCTTCAGCGTCATGCCGGGGTCATCGGAGATCGAGATCGTGGCGCCGATATCCCAGGTGCCGACGTTCAAGCAGAGACTGCCGTTGGTGAGATTGTTGTCGACGAGAGTTTCGATGATCTGAATGTGATCGTCTTCGCCCGTGGGCTCGAGCGTGATGTCGCAATCATCCTTGGCGGTCTCCGGCGCGTCCTCGATGATGTAACCCGTGATCTCCTGCGGGACGTCGGCGCAGGTCTTCGGCGTGCTCCCGCCGCTACCGCCCGCGCCCGCGTCGCCGCCGGCGCCCCCGTCGCCGCCGGCGCCCGCGTCGCCACCCGAGCCGCCGCTACCCGCCGTGCCGCCACTTCCGCCGCTACCGTTGTTGTCGGAGCCACAGCCCGCAAGCGAAAGCATGGCGACGAGAGTTGCACTGATAAGGAATTTGAAATTCATGAGACTGGATCCTCCTCCAAGGTTCGCGACTACCTAACACCAAAAACGAAAGTTGAAAAGTGAGTTAAGCTCATTTTTTCGATCAATGAGCCAAGTGCTTGAAATAAATGAGTTTATTCTGTATCTCGCGGGTCAGGGTTCATGTAGACCGCGAGGTATCCCTTCAACAGCGTCTTCATTTCGCCGATGATCTCATTCGCAGTCTCGGGGTCTTCCACCGAGAGCGCCCAGTCCTGGAGCGAGTTGACGGCGCGAATCGCAGAGCTCGTGACCAAGTGGATTCGCTCGGGCGGGATCACCGCCTGGAGTGCCGGGTGAAGCGCGAGCATGGCGGCCACCCGCGCGTTCGATTCGTCGGTGATCGCGCCGAACTCCGGCGTCGGTCGAAGGCTGAGCAATAACTGAACGTAGCCCGGCTGCTCGGCATAACCCTGCATCGTCGCGTCGATCGCTCGGTCGATCGCCTGGTCCCAGGGGAGGATCCCGAAGTCTTCGGCGATGAGGCTCGCGGTCTTGAGATCCACCTGCTCCATCACTCGCCGCGCGAGCTGCGCGAGCACCGCCAGCTTGTTCGGAAAATACTGGTAGACTGAGCCGATCGGCACGCCGGCGTGCTCTGCGATCGCCGCGGTCGTGATCTTATCGACGGGCATCTCGCCCAACAGCGCAGCGGTGGCGTCGAGGATGCGCTCGACCCGGTCGCGGGAGCGCTCCTGGCTGGGTTTCCTTCGAGGGGAGAGTTGGTCGCTTTTCGTGCTCACGTGTGCTTTGGTGGGCCCATGGCCGGTGAGAGCTTTGCCCGCAGGGTGGTGAAAAGCTGGATTACGCGCAATTTGCGCCCTAGCTCCGAGCCATCCCCCCAGGCTACACTGGCAGTCCGCTCCATGACCTCCGCCTCTACCACAAACGGGCAGCCAGGGAGCCGCGTTTCTTCGGAGTCCGAAGACGAGCCCTCCGCTGGCGACCTGGATTTGGATGCCCCCGAGCTCTACCTCAATCGGGAGCTGACCTGGCTGGCCTTCGTCGATCGCGTGCTGCACGAGGCGGAGGACCCGCGCACGCCATTGCTCGAACGCGTGAAGTTCCTCGCGATCACGGGGTCCATTCTGGACGAGTTCTTCATGAAGCGAATCGGCGGCCTCAAGCAGCAGGTCGCCGCCGGCGTTCACAAGCTCACGGTCGACGGACGAACCCCGCAGCAGCAGATTCGAGAGGCCCACGAGCTGATTCGCTCCCTGAACGTCGAGCAGCAAGGTCTGTGGCTCGAGCTGCGTGCCAAGCTGGCGGAGGTCGGGGTCACGGTGGCGAGCTACGATTCCCTCAACGCGGAAGACCAGGCCTGGCTTCGCGAAGATTACCTGGACAACATCTTTCCGCTCGTGACTCCGCAGGCGATGGATCCGGCTCATCCGGTGCCGTTCGTCTCCAATCTTTCGCTCAATCTCCTCGTCTCGCTGCAGTATCCGAATGACCCGACACCGTTGATGGCGCGCGTGAAGGTGCCTCGTGGCGCCGGAATTCCGCGGTTCCTCCAGCTCCGGGACTCACTGGTGTTCGTTCCACTCGAAGAGATCATGGCGAAGAACCTCGATCTCTTGTTCCCTGGGATGGCCGTGCAGCGAACCGAGCTCTTTCGCGTGACCCGCAATGCCGATGTCGAGGGCGACGAAGACAAGGCCGACGACCTGCTGGCCCTGATCGAGTCGGAGCTCCAGGAGAGAAAGTTCGCGCCGATCGTTCGTTTGGAGGTGGCTCGCGGGATGAACTCCGTGCATCGAGGGCGGCTCGCGGCGGAGCTCGGCCTGGACGAGCAAGCCGACGTCTTCGAGATCGACGGCTTCCTCGGGCTCGGCGATCTGTTCCAGCTCGCGGTGCTCGACATCCCCGAGCACCGCGACCCCGATCATCGACCGGTCGATGCCCCCGTTCTCGTCGGCCGAAGCAATATCTTCCACACGATTCGAGAGCACGGCGCGCTTCTCGTCCACCATCCGTACGAAGCCTTCGGGACCTCGGTCGAGCGTTTTCTTCGTGAGGCGAGCGAGGATCCAAAGGTTCGTGCGATCAAGATGACGCTCTACCGAACCTCGGCGAAGTCGCGTGTCATTCAGCATCTGATCAACGCGGCGCTCAACGGGAAGCAGGTCGCGGTGGTCGTCGAGCTCAAGGCCCGGTTCGACGAAGAGGCAAACATCAACTGGGCGAGCAAGCTCGAACAGGCCGGGATTCACGTGACCTATGGTGTGGTGGGCTTGAAGACCCACTGCAAGATCATTCTCGTCGTTCGTCGCGACCACGATGGCCTACGTCGGTACGTTCACCTGGGCACTGGCAACTACCACGAGGAGACCGCCAAGCTCTACTCGGACGTGGGCCTCCTCACCTGCGATCCCGAGATCGGAAGCGATGCGACAGAGCTCTTCAACTACCTGACCACCGGCTACAAACCGAACCGAAGCTACAAGAAGCTGCTTCCTGCTCCGAAGCTTTTGAAGCCTGCCCTCCTCAAGAAGATCCGCCGGGAGATCCGGCGCGTTTCGGAAGGTAAAAAGGGCCTGGTTCAAATCAAGACGAACGCCCTCGAAGACGTCGACATCACGCGTGCTCTGTACGAGGCATCTCAGGCCGGGGTCCATGTCGACCTGATCGTCCGCGACTCATGCCGACTTCGACCCGGTGTCCCAGGCGTCTCGGACAACATTAACGTCGTGAGCATCGTCGGGCGGTTTCTCGAGCATTCTCGCATCTACTACTTCTACAACGGCGGCGAGGAGGAGTACTACATCGGCTCGGCCGACTGCATGACGCGGAATCTGGTCAGCCGTGTCGAAGTCCTCACCCCGGTCGAGCCGCCGCCGCTTCGTGCCGAGCTTCGAACCTCCCTCGACATCTTGCTCGACGATCAGCGAAGCGCTTGGGACATGCTGCCTGACGGGAGCTACCGTCAGCGCAACGGAGGGCCGGCCGTCGAGAGTGCGCACCAGCAAATGGTGAAGTGGGTCGAAGCGCGTTTCGCAGAGGCGAACCGACTGCGGCGTCGAAGTGCGAGAGGTCCCGGTGGCAGAATTTCATCGGGCCAAGACTGAGCGCATCGGTTTTCCGCTTCTCGTTCTCGCGCTGCTGAGCATCGCGAGCGTGGCGTCCTCGCAGCGCACGTTGATGGCGTCCCCCACCTGTGAGGAGCTGACGATCATGGATTTCCTGGCTCGACTCGACGAGGAGCCTGGTCGCTACAAACGAGGGCTGAGCCAAGAAGATCGTCGCGACCTCGCGCAGGTTCGTCGGGAGGTTTGCGCTCCGTACGTCGGGTATCGGGTGACGCGGCACCCACGAAGCACCTGGTCGAACGGTCGCTCGATCGTCCGTGGCTACCTCGAGCTCAACCATCCAAACGGCCAGGTCGCGAAGCGACGCAGTGGTGAGTGGTTCTATCCGAGCGGCGCCCGGGCGAAGAGTGCACTGGGTCAGTGGCAGTATCCGAACGGTATGCTCGCGCGGACGAAGAGCGGGGAGTGGTACCGGCGCGATGGGAAGTACGTCGACGACGCGGATCAGGCTGAGGCACAGGCGTGCGAGTACCTCGGCAAGGAGCTCTGTCCGCTTGGCAAGCCGGACGAGGATCTCTTGGCCGTCACGGTGATGGGACTGATCAACAAGGCCGCGCCGCCGAACCCGAATGCCAGCGCGGAGCCTGCCGACGACGCTTCCAAAAAGGGCGAGTAGGGCGTCCGTCCCTGTGGTAGAACCACCGACTATGATTCAGCCCTCGCTCCGAACCGCGGCATCGACACCAACTCGCGAGGACTTGCTGCGAACCGCGATGGCTTCCCCCGAAATCGCAGGACAGCACGACAAAGCACGGTGGCTCGCGCTCTATTCGGACGATGCGATCGTCGAGGATCCGGTCGGCACGCCGGCCTCCCATCGCGGCCGACGTCAAGGACGCTTCGGCGACGAGCTCGGACGGTTCTACGAGGCCTTCATCGCGCCGAGCGGGATCGAGATGCACGCCCGCAAGGACATCGTCTCGGACATGCACGTGTTTCGCGCGGTCGACATTCACACGACGAATCTCAAGACCGGGCTCAAGATGACCGTCCCCGCGAACCTGCTCTACCAGCTCGTTCCGCGAGAGTCCGGGCTCGCGATCGAACGAATGCAAGCGCACTGGGAGGCCAACCGCATGGGTCGATTGCTCATGAGTCAGGGCCTGCTCGGCGCGCGAACGATTGCCGTGATGAATTGGAGCATGGTCCGCGCATTCGGCATTCCGTGGTTGCTGAAGTACGTCAAAGCCACGCAGGCCGGTGTCGGCCGCCAGGGGCGTGAGCTCGTCGAGGCGCTCGCATCGCAGATCGGGGCGAGCCGGGTGACGCATTTTTCCGAGGGCGCGACCGTCGAACTCCCGGGCAGTCTGCGCACCAGCGCGGAAGACTTCGTCGAGGGATGCACGGCGTTGACCGTCCGTGACCTCCTGGCCTCGGGATCGACCGTATCGGGTCTTGCCAACGTCCAATGGGGAGCGCAGGAGCGCGAGGCTGGGTTCGTCGCAGAGCTCGATCCCCAGGTGTCGAAGGTCAGTCGGCTTCGGCTGTTCTGGGAGCGGTGATCGTGGGCAAGAAGATCGCTGCCTGGTCGGTCGCGCTGCTTGGCGTATTGATCCTCTATCTGTTCTTGTGGCCGGTCCCCATCGACCCGGCCGACTGGGAGCCTCCGCCGGTACCTGCGCTCGACGGCGACTACAGCGAAAATCGGATCCTTCAGCGGATGGAGATCTTCGAGACACCTGGCACTCACGGCCCTGAAGACGTGGCTGTTGCCGGGGATGGAAGCATCTATGTTGGCGTGGACGAAGGGCAGATCCTTCGCTACGACGTCGATGGTTCGAACGCGGTGGTCTTTGCGGAGACCGGTGGCCGCCCTCTGGGTCTCGACTTCGACGTCGATGGGAACCTCATCGTCGCAGATGCGGCGAAGGGCTTGTTGTCAATCGATCCCTCCGGCGCGGTCACCGTGCTCTGCACCGAGGTCGACGGCGTGCCGCTCGGGTTCACGGACGACGTCGATGTGGATTCGAAGAACGTGGCTTGGTTCTCGGACGCGTCGGTCAAGTGGAACCATCACTATGTGATGAACGAGGCGCTCGAGAGCCGTGCGAACGGGCGACTCGTGAAGTACGACATCGGAACGGGCGAATGCACCACCGTGCTCGGCGATCTCTACTTTGCCAATGGCGTCGCCGTCTCGCCCGATGACACCTACGTGTTGGTGAACGAGACGATGCGCTACAGGACCAGACGAGTCTTCGTCCGCGGGCCGCGCGCTGGGGTCGTCGAGATGTTCATCGAGAATCTCCCTGGCTTTCCGGACGGAATCTCGACCGGCACCGATGGCGTGTATTGGCTCGCACTTTACGCGCCGCGCAATGCGCTCCTCGACAAGGCGGGACCGACACCTTGGCTGCGACGCCTCATCCATCGGATTCCCGCGGCACTCCAGCCGAAGCCCCGGCGCCACCCCTTCGTCCTGGGTCTCGACGCCAACGGAACGGTCGTTCGAAACCTTCAGGACGCCGACGGTAAAGCCTTCTCGCAGGCCACCAGTGCCGAGCAGGTCGGCGACATGCTCTACGTCGGAAGCCTGACCGAGCCGAAGTGGGGGCGCCTCGACCTCTCTGGGATCGAGTAGCGCGAACTGTTCCGGCTTGCGGTGCTGCTGGAATGCTGAATTCTCCGGGCTGGATGCGGATTGGAGAGACTTGGATGGTGCGGAGTTGGCTTATTGGGGTCGCCCTGCTGCTGGTCGGGAGCGGAGCGGCCTGTACGAATGACGACGACGGGTCGCCGGGACTGAATCCGGAGGACGTGGAGATCGTCGCGGCGGACGATGGCACCGTCGAGGTCGTCCTCGATGGGCGGACGATCTTTGCGCTGGCGGCTACGGGGCCGGTCGCGCGTACCTTCACCGAGCGCTGGTTCGGCGCCGGCGTGATCAGCTTCCTTCGAGACGACGAGGTGGTCGACCCCATGTCCGTGCAGTCGGTCGAGAACGACGAGGACGGTGTTCGTGTCGAGTACGCCAGTGCAACGAGGAGTGCCACACTCACCGCGGTGGCCCTCGATGCGGAGGTGAGCGAGTTCAAGCTGGAGGTCGCCGGCGAGGAAGCGAGCTCTATCGCCGTGGGCATTCGTTGTGATGAGGGCGGGACGTTCCACGGTTTCGGCGAGCAGTACAACGCGACGAATCAGCGTGGGGAGAAGTTCGAGCTTTTCGTGAATGAGCAAGGGCTCGGTCGAACGGGTGGCGGCGGCATCAACGAGGGCGACGAGCACACGACGTACTTTCCGATGCCGTACTACATCGACGCGCGGGGCTTCGGAGCGCTCTTCGACACGAAGCGCCGCGTCAACGTCGACCTTTGCAACAGCGACGAGGGGATCGCCTGGTTCGAGGTCATCACGGGCGGAGCAATTCGCTGGCGGGTCTTCCACGGGCCGACCCCGCTCGATGTGATTCGTCAGCTCGGTGATTTGGTGGGCCGGCCCCCGGCGTTGCCGGATTGGGCCTACCAACTCTGGCTCGCCTCACAGGGAGGCCGTGACGTCGTGCTCGCCGAGGTGGACGAGCTCGAGGCAGCACGGGTTCCGGCGTCTGCACTCTGGGTCCAGGATTGGACGGGGATTCGACCGAACATCGAGGGTGGCTCCGGAGTGCAATACCTCTGGGAACCGAAGGAGACGTGCAGCGGTCCGGACGACGTTTGTTATCCACAGTTCGCACAGATGGTCTCCGGACTCCACGACCGTGGGTACAAGTTTCTGGCTTACGTGAACCCCTTCGTCGTCGATCCGAGCAGTGTCAGCGAGGCAGACGACCCGAGCCGCTTCGTGCCCCGATTCCAGACCATGGTCGATGAAGGGCTGCTCGTGAGGAATCAGGACGACGGCGTTTACATCGCACGATTCGATGCGAACGCGCCGCAGCAGAACGCGCATCCTGATTTTTCGAGGGATGAAACCGCGAACTTCATACGAGAGTCGTTGGCGAACATCGTGAGCACCTACGATGTCGATGGCTGGATGGCCGACTTCGGTGAATACATTCCGTTCGATTCGGTTCATGCGGACGGCAGCGTCACGGACGAGAGGCGCAATACCTTCCCGGTCGACTGGCATCGTGTGAACCGCGAGGCGCTCGAGCAGGCTCGGCCGGACGGTGATTGGGTCTCGATTGCTCGATCCGGGTTCACGGGTGTGCAGGGATACGCGCAGATCCATTGGGTGGGCGATCAGCAGACCGACTGGGGTGAGCTCGACGGTTTGCCGACGGTCACTCCGGCCCTCTTGAATCTAGGCTTGGCGGGTCAGCCCTTCGTCTCGCTCGACATCGCGGGGTTCTCCGTCGGCGCAGGACCGAGCACCAAAGAGCTCTACTTTCGCTGGACCGAGCTCGGCGCGTTCGCACCCGTGATGCGAACGCATCAAGGAGCGGACAAGCGGAACAACTGGAACTGGAACCGCGACGAAGCGACGACCGAGCACTTCAGGCAATTCACATTCGTGCACTGCGCTCTTGCGGATGACTTCAAGGCGCTCGCGGAGGAAGCCGTGCAGACAGGTGCTCCGCTCTTGCGGCATCTCATGTTGGTGTTTCCGGAGGACGCCGACACCTGGGACATCAGCGATCAGTTCATGATTGGAGACGATCTCCTGGTCGCGCCGGTCGTGACCGAGGGGGCGACCACCAAGTCGGTCTACTTTCCCGAGGGGACTTGGTTCAACGTCTGGACCGGCAACTCGGTACAGGGTGGGCAGCGGATCGAGGTTCCCGCACCTCTCGGGAGTCCGCCCGTGTTTTCGCGTGACCGAGACCGGACCGACATTCGGGATTGGGCGATGCTGACCTACGACGATTGCCGCTAGACCATGCGGGAGCTCGGGATCGTCGCCGCTATCGTCGCCGTGATGCTGCTCATGAGCGGGGTCTGGCTGACGCCGTGGGAATCGCTCTACTACAGCGGCATCGGACTGACGGTCGCCGGCTTCGCGATTGGTGTGCCCACCGGGTTCATCTATCACGTCCGCCTGTATCAGACCCTTCATCCCAGGGGCGAGCTTCCGAAGGGATGGTTCTGGCGACCCCTCCAGTACAACGCCCGCCTCCGCCCCGAAGAACGTCGGCGCGTGCTTTCCTGGTGCTACATCGGCGG
>CBDUCC010000139.1:0-8875 GCA_965365555.1 uncultured Myxococcales bacterium
TCTACACGATGGCAGCATGGTGGAACGGGGGTCGATCGTGCCTTTCGCCGGGTGGCGGCGGACGCGACTGTTCGGGGAGTCCCCCCTTCGGCAGGCGGTGCGCTCGATCGGAGATCGGGTAGTCCGCATCGCCGAAGAGGTGGTCGGCCAGGATCTGGATGCCCGGATCGCCGGAATCAAAACCCACCCGAACGAGGTCGGCCACGACCCCTTCGGGTTCGACCCCGAAACCAGCCGGTATGCGCTCGCGGTCGCCGCGCTGCTGCATCGACGTTACTTCCGGACCCAGGTGTTCGGGATCGAGCGCGTGCCTCAGGGCCGGGTTCTCATCGTCGCGAACCACTCCGGCCAGCTCCCCGTGGACGCAGTGATGATCGCGAGCGCGCTGATGCTCGACTCCGATCCGCCCCGTTTTCCCCGGAGCATGGTCGAGACTTGGACCGCAGAGCTGCCCTTCATCTCCACTCTCTATCCACGGCTCGGCCAGGTGGTGGGCTCGCCCGAGAATGCCCGCCGGCTGCTTCGTCAGGAGGAGAGCCTGATCGTCTTTCCCGAGGGCGCACGCGGGATCAGCAAGACCTTCGACCAGCGTTACCAGCTCACCGATTTCGGACTCGGTTTCCTGCGCTTGGCCCTCGAGACCGACACCCCCATCGTGCCCGTCGCCGTCATCGGAGGCGAGGAGCAGTACCCGTCGATCGCGGACTTCAAACCGCTCGCTCGCCTCTTGCGGATGCCCGCGTTTCCGGTGATGCCACAGATGTTCTTCGGGATGATCGCGCCGCTCCCGACCAAGTATCGGCTCTATTTCGGTGAGCCGCTCCGCTTCGAGGGCGATCCGGACGACGATGATGCGGTCATCGAGGAGAAGGTCTGGCTCGTGAAGAGCACAATTCAGAGCATGGTCAACCGCGGCCTCCGGGAGCGCAAAGGGGTGTTTTTGTGAGTCGGTACGCGAAACCGAGCGCTCGGCGCGGCCGGCCGCCGGAATCCGAGCGCCCGTCTGCCCGTGCGCCGGTCGCGCGCGGGGTCTTCGGCCCGTCGACGGCACCGCCGGCGCCGGCCGATCCGGAGCCCGCCGCGGTGCCGATGAAGGTCGTCCGGCGCTCGGAGCCGGCAAGCGGCACGCGACCCATCCCCTTGCCCGACGGCGCGGTCCTCATCACCGGCATCTGCGGGCGCCTCGGGAAGCTGTTGGCTCGCGAGCTTCACCGCACCGAGCAGGTGCTGGGCGTGGACCGACGGGCCTTTCCGGACCGTCCCAAAGACGTGGTCCACCACCAGCTCGACATGCGCCGAAAGAAGATGAAAGACATCTTCCGTTCGGGAAACATTCGCGCGGTCGTGCACCTCGGTGTGCTCCATGATCCGCGCCGGAGCGAGCGCGACCGTCACTCCTGGAACATCGTCGCGTTTCAGAAGCTTCTCGACTACATGTCGACCTACCGGGTGCCGAAGCTCGTCGTCCTCTCAGGCGCCAACGTGTACGGTCCACAGCCGACCAATCCGCAGTTTCTGAGCGAGGATGCACCCCTTCTGGGGGCTCAGCACTACGGCGGTATGCGGGATTTGGTCGAGCTCGACATGCTCGCGCAGAGCTTCTTCTGGAAGCACCCAAACACCGAGACGGTCGTTCTGCGCCCCTGCCACATCGTCGGACGCGTCCACAACGCCGCTAGCAACTACCTGCGGCTCGAGCGGCCCATCATGGTGATGGGATTCGACCCGATGATGCAGCTGGTCCACGAGAAGGACGTCGTTCGCGCGATCCAGCTCGCGCTGAGACCTGGCGTCCGCGGCATCTTCAACATCCGGGGACCGGGCGAGATGCCGCTGTCGCACTTGGTGCGCAAGGCCGGCGGCCGTCCGAGGAGCGTTCCGGCGCCCCTTGCGCGTGCTGCGCTCGACCAGCTCTGGCGGCTCCGGCTGACCTCGTTCCCATCGCAGGAGCTCGATCACCTCCGGTACGTCTGTATGGTCGACGATTCGCGGGCCCGTACCGAATTGGGGTACGAGCCCGCGCAGTCGATCGACCGTGTGCTTCGAGACGTGCGGAGTCTCCGTTACCAGGTTGGCTAGCGGCATCTGCCGTCGATGCAACTCTGCCCAGCCGAGCAGTCGCCTTGTTCGCGACAATCGCTCACCAGCTCGCTCCGCCCGTAGCAGAGGTTGTCTGCACCGCAGAGTGGAAGCTGACCGTCGAACGAGGCGCAGATGTCGTCCGGTGCCACCGCGCTGATGTCGCACTGGGTCCGGCAGATCCCCTCCACGCAGACCGAGCCGTCGCAATCCGCATCGCTCCGGCAGAACGGAACGGGTGCGGTCGGGTCAGGGAGGCTTCGAGGTCGACAGAACCCTCGGTCGTCGCAAACCTCGGTGGCTCCGTCACAGCCTTCGTCGCAGCGGCGGAGACACAGACTCTCCACGCAGTTGGTCGCGAGGTCCGGGCATTCGCTGCTGTCGAGGCACTCGCCAAGCGCGGGCTGGCAGAGGTTCTCCTCGCAGCGTGTGCCGCTCGGGCATTTCGTGTTCGGGCCGCATAGCAATCGGCACCGGTTGTTTGTGCAGGTGAAGCCTGCGGCGCATTGAAAGTCGAACTGGCAGGTCTCGCTCACGGGCGTGCAGAGATTGGACAAGCAGAGCTCGCCGCTCGCACAATCCTGATCGGCGAGGCAGGTTCCAAAGGTTTCGGGCCGGCAACTGTCGCGAAAGTCGCATTCGAACCCGGAGTTGCAGTCCCTGTCGGCCCGGCATTCGGCGATCGGCGGGATGTAGCAACCACCGTCGGAAGCGTCGCAATAGCTTCCGACGGGGCAGTCTCCGTCGCTGAGGCAGACTCCGAACTCGTAGGGCATGCAGCCGTTCGTCTCGAAGTCACAGAAGCTGTCGAGCGGACAGTCGAAGTCGTCCACACAGGAAACCTGAACGCCTCGATGGACGGGCTCGGAGCCGTAGATCGGGCAACCGGCCAGGAGGAGCATCCAGGGGAGCAGGGAGGTCGCGTGTCGGTTGAGCATGCCCCTGGGACGCAGCCCCCCGGAGCTCTATTCACGAGTCCGCTCGCTAGCCGACGAAGGTGCTGTCGAAGGCCCGATTCTGCCGGAGCGCCTCGAAGAGCACGATGGCCACGGCGTTGCTGAGATTCAGGCTCCGAACCGCCCCCAGCGTGGGAATCGCCCAGACGTTCTGGCGGCCGCTTAGCAGCTCCGCGGGTAGGCCGACGGACTCCTTCCCGAAGACCAGGGCGTCGCCGGGTTCGAAAGGGGCGTCGAGATAGGAGTTCGAGGCGCTTGCAGAAAATAAATGAATTCGAGCATTTCCGTGTTGTTCCTCGAACATCTCGAACGAGTCGTGGCGCCGCACATCCACCAAATGCCAGTAATCCAGCCCTGCGCGGCGCACCGCGTGGTCGTCGATTGAAAACCCCAGCGGTCCGACCAGGTGCAAGGGTGATTGGGTCGCGCCGCAGGTCCGGGCGATCGCCCCGGTGTTCGGCGGAATCTCCGGTTCCACCAAGACGACTTGAAAAGGGCGGTCAAGTGGATGGGCACGGAGCTTCGGGCCTTGGGGCATGAAGGTTCTTACGATACAGGGTAGCTCGGTGGCAAAGCGGGCTTCGATCTGGCTGGTCCTTGGCGCGTTCGTCGCGTTGGTGATTTGGTTTACCGCGCGCCCAAAGCCCTCGGCGCTGCTGGCTCGCGCCGAGGGGGTCCTTGCCGCTGGGTCTCCCCCCGCGGGGGTCGATTGGGTTTCGGCGGAGGCGCGCCCGGAGATCCTCGAGGCTCTGGCGGGCACGGAACCCGAGCAACTCCGGGAGGCGCTGCGGGAGGCGGGCCTCCGGCGGCTCTGGGTACCTGCAATCCCAGGGCCCTCGGCCGATCCGAAGCGACCGTTGAAGGATCGATTCTCGGCCGGGGGAATCGTCCGCGGGTTTCGAGGGGAGCTGCTCAGGTCGGATGGATTGCTCTACTGCATCGACGAGACCGAATGGCCCGTGGTGATGAGCGATCGGGTCTTGGCGCGCGTGGCCCGCGGCATCCTGGAGGGCGCCGAGCCTCCGCCGCTTGACGCCGTCCCCGCCGAGCTCGTGGAGTCGCAGCCCGTCGAAGTGCTGGTGGTCCTCGTCGGCGGGCGCGGACCGCGGCTCTGGCGTTCGGCGCGCTCGCCGTCCTTGGCCGAGGGCGTCATCACGGCCGCCGTCGCGGCCCGGAAGCGATGGGAGGAACGCAGTGAGACCATGGGGGGACCGCTCGGCGATCGCCTCGAGCAGCTCGACGTGCATGTTGCTCTGCTTTTTGACGATGGCACCTTCGACCCCGGAGTCCCCAGCCTGATCGACGTGCTCGTCAAATCGCGCCACGGGGTCGCGTACGAACAACCTTCGCGGTGGCGCTACCTGCTCCCCGAGGCCACCCGCAACGCGGCGACCCCGAGCGATGCGTATCGGCGCCTCTTCCGAGACAACGGCCTGCCGGAGGATAGCTTCGAGCGACGTGATCTTCGACTCTACCGAATGCGGATGGAGACGATCTCGGTCGATCAGGGTTCCGCCGGTTCGAGGTGAGCCGAGGCACTCTGGGAGGTGCCCAGAGGGTTCGTCTCCCGCTCGGCTTCGAAGCTGTCGACGAGGGGTTCCGGCGCCGCCGGGAGAAGGACGACGAATGTCGTGCCGTAGCCCTCGCGGCTCCGGACGTCGATTCGCCCGCCCGCCTCGGAGACGATTCGCTGCGAGATCGCCAATCCGAGGCCGGTGCCCTGTTGTTTCGTCGTCACGAACGGAACGAAGAGGTTCGGAAGCAGTGCGGGCGCGATACCGGGGCCCGTGTCGCGCACGCTGATCTGAACCCAGCGACGCGCCTCACCGCCGGGCCGGAAGCCATCTTGTGTTCGCGTCTCGACGTAGATGTCGCCGCCGCCCGGCATGGCATGGACGGCGTTCTGGACGAGGTTGATCAGCACCTGGCGCAAGTGCTCGATGTCGATGCGGACCTTGGGTAGGTCGGGGTCCATGGTGACGTGCAGACCGACGTTCGCCGAATCGCACTCCGGTCGAAGAAACTGCAGCGTGAGTTGTACGGCCGAGTTCACGTAGATCGGTTCCGGGTCACTGTGCCCGGGCCGAGCGTAATCGAGGAACGAGCCGACGACGCGATTCAGGCGGTCCACCTCGTCGACGATGATGTCGAGGAACTCGCCTTCATCGTCGGGGGGCGCCCCGGTGTCGGACAGGAACTGCGCGCTTGCCTTGATTGCGCCCAGAGGGTTGCGAATCTCGTGGGCCAGGCCGGCAGCCATCTCACCGAGCGCAGCCAGCCGGTCCTTCTCCTTCATCTGATGGTAGAGCTGCGAGTTTTCGACGGTCACCGCCACCTGAGTCGCCAGTCCCATCAGCAGTTGGACCTCCTCCCGCGAGAAGGCGTCGCGGAGGCGATCGTCGCGAAGGGTGATGAAGCCATACAGGTGTTCCGAATCACCACGAATTCCGAGGCATACCGACGCCTGAAGCGCACGCATGGTGACCGCGATGTCGTGGGCCGTCTCCGCTTCCCGGTCGTGACCTTGAAGTCGCCTCTCTTCGAGCTCTCGCTCGGCGTTCTCCAGCACCGAACTTCCGGTCTGGGCGATGCGGTCGAGCATCGGGCGCGCCGGCGCCATCTCTACGCGCTCCGGCGGCTTCGGGCCGAAGTGGTTCTTCAGCAGGAAGTGTCGGACGTCGCCCGAGAGAAGGTAGAGCGCCCCTTGGGTGAAGCGAGGAGATTCTTCGAGGCCCGCCATCAAGACCTGACCGAGCTCGTCCACTTCGAGGATGTGCGCGACCGAACGTCGGAGCCCGAGAATCGTCTGCTCGAGCTCGAAGCGTTCGTGAAAGAACACCTGCGAGATCCATTGCTGAACCTGCGTGCGAACCGGGTCGAAGAGGATCAAGACGACGAAGGCGGAGACCACCACGTGAAGGAAGAGCTGCTCGCCCGAGACGAGGCGCATCATCCAGAGCATGAACGCGAGCACGAAGGCGAGGACGGTGAGCACCCCGAGCCGCCCGGAGAGCTCGTACAGGTCGATCAGACGATAGTTCGTGATCGATTGTGAGAGCGCATAGAGGAAGACGAGGATCAGAATCGTGCCGACGGGGGGAATGTCGACGCCGGCGTACGGCAGATACTCGATCAGCGTGAAGAGTCCGCCGAACCCTCCAACCAGCGCGATGTACCGGAGCCGTGCCCCTTCGATGCGCGAGTCGTCCTCGTAGCCACGCCTGTAGAGGTAACCGAGGGCGAGGGACAAGAAGACGGTGACGTAGAGCAACAGGCCTCCGACGACGACCGCATGGTCGTAGTAGGGCGTCAACATGGCCCCGAGGAGGACGACCGCTCCCGCCGTCGATGCTCGCCGAACGAAGCGGGTCCGTCCGGTTTCGTCGGGCACGAGCACGCTGAAGAACCGCACTGCGGAGAGCGGAAGAAGAACGCCGCAGATCAGGTTGAACCGTTCCCAGAATGGGACTCGGCCAACCACGCCGAGCATGAAGGTGCTCACGTACCAAAGACCCGTGTTGGTCGCGAGGATTCCGAACGGCCAGCGGTCCCGCGGCCGATGGGTGCGCAGGAGCACGCTGGCGGCGAGCGCGAAACACAAGAGCGCAGCGATGAACGAGGTCTGTGTCCTTGCGTCCACGCGCGGAGCCTATCAGCTCCCCGCCGGCCGGTCAGTTGCTACAGTCCACAGTCATGGCGGTGCAGATCCTCGATGCTGCGATGGGAACGGAGCTGAGCGCGCGCGGCGTGGCGCTCGATGCACCGGCCTGGAGCGCGCGCGCGATCGATGAGGCCCCGGAGCTCATCGCGGCGATTCACCGCGAGTACGCCGCTGCGGGGGCCACGCTACATACAGCCAACACCTTTCGTGCGCAGCGGCGCGCGCTCGGCGATGGCTGGCGCCGCGCGGCGCTCGAAGCGGTGCGGGCTGCTCGCGAGAGCGTGCCGCCCGGGCATCGCGTGCTCGGAAGCATCGCGCCGGTCGAGGATTGCTATCGGCCGGATCGGAGCCCGGGGGAGGGCGCTCGCGCGGAACACGCCGCCTTGGCCGCCGCGCTTGCCGACGCCGGATGTGACCTCCTCCTGTGCGAAACCTTCGCCCACCCTGTCGAGGCGCGAGTCGCCTCCGAAGAGGCGCTCCGAACCGGTCTGCCGGTTTGGCTTTCGCTGACTGCCGGACCCTTCGGGGACTTGCTGACACCCGAGGAGCTGGGTGCCCTCGCTCGGAGCGCGGGACGGCGCGGCGTCGAGCGCGTTCTCGTCAACTGCACTTCGGCCTCGTTGATGCAGCCCTACGTCGACGTGCTTGCGAGCCTCGGTCTGCCGTTTGGTGTGTACGCGAATGCGGGACGAACGGACGAGGGGCTCGGCTGGAGCGTCCCCGGCACACAGGCTGCGGAGGCGTACGTCCGGCTTGCGAGCCAATGGGTGCATGCCGGTGCGAGCGTGGTCGGCGGCTGCTGCGGTACGGGGCCTTCACACGTCGAGGCGCTTGCTGCGGCGTTCGGCTAGGAGGCGCTTCGAGCGGCTTCGTCGGGCTCAGTCAGCTCCCGGATTGTGACGAGAAGGTCCGAGGGATCGAAGGGCTTGCGAAGCCAACGCTCGGGATGACCGTCGGGGTCCGCGTCGTCGGGAGGGGGAGCTCCGCTCATGATGGCCGCGCGCGCGACCAGACCGCGCGTTCGGAGCTTGGCGAGCAAGATGTCGCCGCGTTCGTCTGGGAGCGTGAGGTCGATCAGCGCCGCCGTGAAAGGTCCTTGGCAGGCGAGGGCTGCAGCGCCTGTCCCGACGCAGGTCGAGCGCACCCCGGTCAGCGCGAGCGTCGTGGAGATCAGCCCGCGTACGCCTTCGTCATCTTCGACCACGAGAACGTGGGCTCGCTCTGCCTGTTCGGGTTTCATCACCCGGCTGAACCGCGTGGGCTTCGGGACGAGCTCGGATTCACGGCTCACGCCGGCTTCGGGCAGTTGGATGCGAAACTTCGCTCCCTGCCCGGGCGAGGTATCCAGCCGTATGCGTCCGCCAAGCGATTCGACGGTGCCACGCACGATCGCGAGTCCCAGGCCGGTGCCTTCGCTGCGCGTCGTGAAATAGGGCTCAAAGACGCGCTGCTGCTGCGCCTTGGACATACCCGGGCCGTCATCGCGCACTTCGAGCTCGACGAGCGTGCCTCGCGGATGGGCGTGGATCGACACCTCGCCACCTGGAGGGACCATCTGCACAGCGTTGTGCGCTAGATTCCAGACGATCGAAAAGAGCTGCGATCTCTTCCCCTCGACCCAGTTGGACTCATCGATCTCGGCGCGCACCTGCACGCGCTTGCTTTGCGCTTCGGGTCGCAAGAGACGAACGACATCGTTGATCACCACCGAGAGATCGGTCCGGCTCCGCTCGTGGTTGCTGTGCCGGACCATCCGCAGCAGGTCCTGCGTGGCATCGCGAGCAACGTTCGCGCTCTTCTCGATGAGCGCGAGGGCCTCTTCGGGCGGTGCCTTGTCCGGACGCTCGAGCGCCACCTGCGCCCAGCCGGCGATGGCGCTCAACTGGTTGGCGACCTCATGGGAGACGCCGGCGGCGAGGTCGGCGGCGGCGGCCTTCTCCTGCACAACCTCCGCCAGTGAGCCCTGGCGCGATCTGAGGAGTATCGCGGCGCGGTTCGGACCGGCGGGAAACGTGAGCAACCGGAGGCCTGGGCTCGGAACTGGGGGCCGGCGGCGATCTGTCGATCAACAATAAGATCTACTTCGAGTATGATAGTGCCGCCGTGACCCCGGAATCGCGTGCGCTGATTGAACGCCACGCCCAGAGCCTGCTGAACAATCCCGGAGTCAATGTGGTGC
>CBDUCC010000140.1:0-8860 GCA_965365555.1 uncultured Myxococcales bacterium
AGACGCCGAGCCCGCCTCGGAAGCCGTCGAACAGGAGGAGGAGTTAAAGAACGGGCTTGTCTTTGGATTCACCCACGCGTTTCGCCTGGAGACAAGCAGCACGGCAAGCGAGCCGCGGCGGAGCGATCACGTGTATGGCTTCCAACTCGGGTATGAAAGAGTCCTGCACCGGTACCTGGCGCTGAGCATCATCAAACCCTTCTACTTCAATCGCGAGCGTACCGATTCTGCGCTCGAGATCGTCGTCACCGGCCTATACCGGAAGAATCGCTGGGAGCCGTTTCTCGGAGCGGGAATCGTCTCTACGGTAGGCAGTGTCAAGGAGAGCGAGGCGGAAGGTGAATCCGTCTCATTCACGTTCGGGCTTCTCTTCATTACGGGGTTCAAGTACTTCGTGACGCCCCAGTGGGGAATCGAGCTCGAGTTTGGGTACTCGTACGTCCCCAAGAACAACGCCGTCGAACACGAGTTGGTCGATTCCTACCAGGGCGTCTACTTTTTCTGACGACTGGACGACCCAACCCCGGTCGGGTGCTGACATTGCTCGCCGGAGGCTCAGGCCGCGCGCGCAAGCATGGCGTGACGCCGACAGTAGTCCTCGATTTGTCGGAACAGGACGTTCTGAGCGTGGCTACCACCGAGCTCTGCGATCGCATCGAGGCAAGACTCGAGCACGAAGGCTGCCGTCCCGTAGTCATCTGCCGCGAAGGCACGGAGAGCCAAGCCGAGCCTCCCGAGCAACTTGGTTTCGCGCCCTGCAAATCGATGCGTGCTTCGCAACCACTGGTCGAGTGCATCGACGTCTCTGGACCCTGCCACAGCGAGGAGGCAGTGCAGCTCGACGTACGCGCAATCGTGCTTGCCGAGGTTTCGAAGCGCCATCGTACCGAGCGACGTCCAGGGCAACGTGGCCAACCAGCTCCGACGAAGTTGGGCCCAGGGAGATGCAGACGCGGCTCGTCAGAGCCTCGAACGCTACGTTCGAGGAACCGAAAGGCTGCTCGACTCTCCGAGCCCTCCCGAGCTCGTCGTCTGGCCCGAAACCGCCTACCCGGGGGTCTTTCGCAAGCCCGAGAGCGATGCACAGCGACGCCTGAACGTCGCCTTCGATCGGCTCATCGCAAAGCTCGGGGTTCCGCTCGCATTCGGCGCTTATGACCGGGAAGCTCGTGTGGATCGACGTGTGCTTCGGAACGGGCTCTACTTGGTCACACCCCAAGGTGACCAAAGCATCGATGAGCTCAGCGAGATGCAGGTCTATCACAAATCGACGTTGTTTCCGTTCGGCGAGTACCTGCCGTTCGCCGACGAGGTGACGGCGCGACAGTGGCTCCCCGGGGCCGCACAGCTGGCGAGTGGCGATGGCCCGGCCGTGCTCGACCTACGGGGCGCAGATTCTCAGGTCATCCGACTCGGACCCTCGATCTGCTACGAGGATGTCTTCTCGAGCCATGCGCGAGCGCTGTCTCGTCTTGGGGCCCAGCTACTGATCAACATTTCCAACGATTCGTGGTTCGGCGATCACGGATCCGCACGTTGGCACCTGATGATGGCGACGCTCCGAAGCATAGAAACACGCCTGCCACAAGTTCGGGCGACCAACTCGGGATACTCCGCATTCATACTTCAAGACGGACCGCTCCGTTCGGGGACCGAGTTCGGCCAGTCGACCGAGGAGAGTCTTTCGATCCCCCTCGTCGACCTCGGACCGACTCTGTTCACGCGGCTCGGCGACTGGTTCGGATGGCTGAGCCTGCTCCTTGGCGGCGTCTTTTCGCGGTGGTGCTGAGGATGTTAGAAGCGAACGAACACATCGAACTCGATGGAGACGTTGCTCAGCACGTCCCCGGGCACCACCAGGTAGAAACCCTCGACGAAGAAATCGCTGTAGCCAACGCCAAGTCGAATGTTTGCGCGCTCCCACGAGAACACGAAGCCGGGGACGATCGCGAACGCGTTCTGCAACTCGCTCAGATCACCCTGCAGCTCGACTCCGATGCTCGGGTTGCCTGCGTCGATAGTGCCATTGAGCGCGACGTTGCTGACGTAGGGCACCCATCTCAGTGTGAAGGTGAAGGCAACCACGCGAGAGAGTCGCCATTCGAACATTCCCCAAAGTTGAAGGAAATCGACCACGAGCGCGCCTTCGATGGCGGTGCCCTCGGGCTGCGTATCCGCATCGCCGTTGACCGCGGTATACCGCGCCCCGAAATGCGTGCTCACGTCCGAATTGATCCGGACGGAGGCTGCGGCGGCGACCGGGATCAGAAAGTATCGAATCTTCGTCTCGTCGGGCTGCAGGACTGTGCCCGAGAGGAATCCTGCTGAAAGACTCAGCGCGAGTTTCT
The DNA here is from genome assembly GCA_965365555.1 of uncultured Myxococcales bacterium. GTDB lineage: Bacteria > Myxococcota_A > Polyangia > Polyangiales > Houyiibacteriaceae > SG8-38. The sequence continues at coordinate 2,349 of CBDUCC010000140.1, forward strand.
TTCGGTCGTAGAACGTCGACTTGAGCTCGAGGTTGGGAGCGACATCCTGAAAGATCGCCCCGAGAATCCAGGGCATGGTGTAGGTCGTGACCTGAAGTTCGTCGATGATGCCGTAGCTCAGATTCATCAAGCCGAGCCGCGCCTCTCTGCGAGAGAGGCTGTAGGCCGTGGTGTCGAGCAGTCGCTCTTTGTACGTGTGATAGGCTTTTGCCGAGCTCGACTCGAAAGCCATTCCAGCGAACGTGATCCCGACGCTGAGGGTCACCAGGAGAATCGTGCTTCGACGCATTCGCCCTCCGGACAGTCGGCGCTGGTGGTGCAGATGCTGCCAGCATTGCTTCCACCTTCACAAAGCAGCCTGAAACAAAAACTCTCCTCGAGGCTGCATCCAAGCGTGCCGCTCGCATCACGGATGGCCTGTGCATTCGCCGTAAAGATGTAGTTGAACGTCTCCGACAACGCCGGATCCTCAACATCTACCAAGAGCACAAGCCCCGACTCGACGGCTAGGACTACACGAAAGCTCTGGTTGATGCGGAAGTCGTCGCCGTCGAGCCCAATGTTTCCTTCCACGACGAAAGTGACGGGCAGCTCTTCAATGTCTTCACTAATCCAATCAGGGCCCAAATCCAGTGCAACGGCTCCGTCGTACGAAGCTTCGGGACATCCAGCGGCTTCGCAATTGCTATCCTCGGGCGGCGGCACGAGGTACAGACAGTTTACTGCGGTGCCCCAAACGACACGCCCGATCCCTCCGCTATCGAGGGTCATGAACAGATCGATCGAGCCGTTCGCGGGGTCAGGACTGTCGTCGTAGCCGTCGTCGAATTGCCGCTCGTCCCACCCTGGACAGACGTAGTTGATCCGAACGGCCCCAGTGGGGCTTGGAATGGTCACGCCGCCGCCGCACGTGCCATTCGGACAAGCCGTGTCGTCGCCGACGTCGCAGGCGTCGCCATCGTTGTCTCCGCCACTGCAGGTCGCATTGAGAACGAGGTCTCCGGTGGTAACGCAAGCGCCATCGGGACAATCCGCGTCGTTGGTGCAGATGCTGCCATCGTCGGCTCCACCGCTGCAAGCTTTGGCGGTCGACAACTCGAGCTCCTCCTGCACGTCGATGATGACGCCGAGAATCTCCTCGAAAACCTCCGAGTTCTCGATCTCTTCGGCGGCCTGGGCGATTTCATCAGCGACGGCCGCCATGATGTCGCTCGTGACGGTAGCAGTGGGGTTTGCGTACGCTTCAAGCACCGGCCTGAGATCGGGGGCCGGAGGCACGTCTATCGTCGGGGTGCACGCGCCGAGGAGAAAGACGAATGCTCCGCAGCCGACAAACTGAGATGAGCCTTGCAACGTCTGACGAGACTAGCGCGCTGCCAGGGGGGTTCCAGCCGAAGCTCGCCCCATGAGTGTCAGGCGCGATTCGCGGCTCACAAGCCGCTGGCATGGGGAGGCGGCGAGGTGCATAGTCAAGGTCACATGCGCATTCTCCGGCTCGCCCTTTTCGTACTTCTCTTGCTTGCGGCGGTTGCCTGCAAGCACAACAAGCGCGCGAACACCACGGTGGCACGACGCGCGGCATTCGACCTGTCGTGCCCGAAGGACGAGCTGAACCTCAACGTCGTCGACACGGAGGGTGCACGCAAGATGGCCTCGCAGATCGCGGTGCAGGGTTGCGGGCAGAAGGCGGTGTACGCGTACTATCCTGATTCCGACACCTGGTTGATCGATGGCCTCGTGACGCCACTATCGACGGACTACGAGGTTCCCTCGCCCATCAGCAAAGGGATAGGCAAACGCGAAGACAAGCAGGTGCAGAAGGCCGAGAAGCGGGGCAAGATGAACCCCGCGGAGGCGGTCGAGGCGGCGCCTGAACCGGTTGAGGAAGAGAAGACGCGTCGACGCGACCGCTAGGAGCGAGTCTCGAGGACCGCGCTACGAAACGCAGCGGATCCGAACGCTCGCAACGCCAGCGACGTGAATTCCTCGGCTCTTTGCGTATGCAAGAAGCGAGCAGGTCAGCAGCACGACGGATTCGAGCGCGCCTGAGATCCTCAACCTGAGGATCGTGATGAACATGAACGCGATCAGTGGGGTGTTGATCTTGTCCACTGCCGCGGACATCCTCGCCCAGCGGTTCCAGCGAAGACCCCAGCGCCGAACACCTGAAATATGTATCCTTCCACCATGTCAACAGGGCGGACCCCTACCGGAGCCGTACTCGCTACAGGATTCGGGTTGCTCGTTTTCGCTCCGTGGCTCTGCGCGTCTGCGGACGCGCAGGAGCATCCCCTCGAGCCCCCGGTGACCTCGAGCCCTCGCGCGACGCTTCAGACGTTTCTCACTTCCCAAGAACAGATGTGGGCGCTCATCCGCGACGAGGGCGCCGGCAGGCGTACCAAGCAAGGCTTCAACAAGCTGACCGAGCTCGACGCCCGGTCGAAGCGAACGTTGGATCTCACAGGTGTCGCCCCCGAAGCCCGGCGAGAGACAGCCAACGACGCCATCCTCTATCTCTACGAGGTGCTCACTCGCGTCGAGCTTCCCTCGTTCGATGAGATTCCAGGCGATGCGGAGCTCGAAGGCGCCGTCCGCCTCGAGCGGTGGACTGTCCCGCATACGGAGATCAGCGTTCATCGCATCTTGGAGGGGGCGCGTGAGGGTGAGTACTTGTTTACCCCGGAAACCGTCGCGCGAGCCAAGGAGTTCTACGACCGCACGAAGCACTTACCCTATCGGATTCCGCCACCCATGGAGAACGTGGGCGAGTTTCTCGAAACCTACGGAGGCTGGAACGTGCCCGTCTCGTGGGTGGACGGACTGCCATCGCCGATGCGAAGGATCGCCGGGGCGCAAGCGCTCTGGAAATGGATCGTTCTCTCGGGATCTCTCTTGCTGTTTGCAGCGTTGGTCCTCGGAGCGCACCGGCTTACCCATCGCTTCGCCGAGGGGCCGTCCGCGAGGCGGTATCTGTCGCGGTTGACTAGCCCGGTTCTGCTGCTGGTGGGTTCCGCATTCGGACTTCCTGTTCTTTCAGAGACGATCCTCCTCCGCGGGGATGTCGCCAAACATCTCAACCTCAGCGCGACGGCCGTTGGCTATCTGTCGCTTGCCTGGATCGCTTGGATCCTCATCCTCGCGGTGGGGGAGGTGCTCGTGAGTAGGCCGCGCGTTCGCACCGAGAGCCTCGACGCAAGCCTCATCCGCTTGTCGGCGAGGCTCATCGCCATCGGCGCGGTCGTGTTCTTGATTTTCCAAGGCGCGACCGCAGTCGGTGTTCCGCTGGTCGGCGTCGTAGCCAGTGTGAGCATTGGCGGGCTTGCCGTCGCCCTCGCCGCGCAGGACACGCTTAAGAACCTACTCGGGAGTCTGATGATCTTCATTGACCAGCCGTATCGAGTCGGCGAGAGAATCATCGCCGGCGGCCACGACGGTGTGGTGGAGCACATCGGGTTGCGGTCGACGCGAATTCGGCAGCTGGACGGGAACCTCACCTCCATACCGAATGAGAAGATGGCGACCTTCGATATCGAGAATGTCGAGCGACGCCGGCACATCCGGCGAAAGACGGAGCTTCGAATTGCGACGGCGACACCTCGTGAAAAGATCGAAGAGGCGCTCGGCATCGTGAAAGACGTTCTCAAGAATCACGAGGGGATGCCCGCCGGCCAGCCGCCTCGGGTCTATCTTCAGGAATTCAATCCGGACTCGCTCAGCATCGTGGTCTTCTACTGGTACGAGCCGCCGCAGTACTGGGCGTTCTGCGAGTTTGGAGAACGCGTCAACTTGGAGATCGTGCGCCGGTTCGCGGAAGCCGGAATCACACTGGCACCACCGACCACGAAGATGCAGGTCGCGCGCGAGACCGCCGAGCTGCTGCAATCGGAGCAGAGCACGCCTGGTACGAGCCGTCCGGGTTGACGCCCCACGCTCTATCGGTCCTCGGGTATCATTTCACTCGCGCAGTCGTGCGGGAACGCGCGCGATAGGACCTGCGGAACCGTGTCAGCCGGTCAGGGAGGAATTGCCTGTGGCCAGCGCGCGCGTCTGGCCCTAGTTTGCTAGTAGGCAACGAGGTAGTGATGCATGCTCGGCTTGGCCTTGTGCTCGCGTTCGGTTCTCTCCTGGTGGCGTGTGGCGACTCGTCGGCCGCGGGAGTCGAGGTTGAGGCCGGCGGTGTGGCGGGCGCTGCCGGGGCCGCCGGTTCGGTTGGATTCCAGGGCGGAGCGGGGCTCGGAGGCAGCGGAGGATCCGGAGTTCCGCCCGGGAGCTACGAGTTCACATGCACGGCGCCGGGCATTCAAACTCCCCTGCCGTTCCAGATCATCATCGAGACCGCCGACTTCGACGGTTCTCTGGAGGTTGGGAAGCCGAGTGAGCTACGGACGCAGCTTGGCTACGTCATCGTCTCGAACAACCTCGTGGTGGGCTTGGATCTGCCCGGACTGATCGCGGACGTCCGCGCAACCGTGGGGGTCGAGGGCGCCGCGCCGTCCGAGATCGCGCATACGGCAGAGGGGCTGCCACTCGATTCCCAGATCTATCGATTCGACTCCAATGTCGTCGTCACCGATCCGCTCATGCCACCTCCGGGATCGACAGCAGTCCAACTCAGCGTCTCGGCATTCTCAATCCGCGTGACCGAGCTCCCCACGGCGTTCTTTGCACAGGGCGAGCTCGAGCTCGTGGCAGGGCAGGGCAACTGCGGTGCAATCGTCCCTAGCGAAGGCTCGGGGTCGCTCGTGTTCCCTGTCGACTCCGCAACCGCGGAATGAGGGCGTCATCGCCTGGCGGATCGGCTAGCCGATCTTCGGCGTTGGCTCAGAAGCTCAGGGTGGCCGCCCCTTGCTTCACGACTTCGAGCATTGCGGGCGCGCCCGCAATCGTGACGCCATCGATGAGCTCGTTTTCGCCGTACCCGCGAACCTTGGCACACGGGGGACAGACGAGGACTTGGCCACCACTGGACATGAGATTGCCTATGAGATCCTTCATTGGGGGATCGAGAGGGTTCAGATGGGCCACCTCTGCACCGCCCCGACGAACCCAGTCGACGCCGGACGCCACGAGGAACACGGTCACCTCCATCTCGGATGCGACACCGGCGTTCGCGATACTCCATGCGACGGACGAGCGCTCGTCATCGAACCCTCGTGAGATCACCACCACTAGCTTGTTTGTTTCGGACATCACTACCTCCATCACGGCGAACGCAGCGATGGTAGGTCTTGCCAACCGCAGCGTCTACGGTCCTCGCACGGCTTGACACCCGAGCAATCCGCTGGTGCACTCGAGACTTGGTGCACCACTGGAATGCAGGTGACATGGGATGTGGCCAGCTCGTGATGTTGCTTCGACGCCGGATGTTGGAGCTCAACCCGGGCGAGCGGCTCCAAGTCGTTGCGCACAGTCCAGGAGCCCCAGCCGACCTTCCCGCCTGGTGCAGAATGACCGGCCACACGCTCGTCCATGCCGATCCCCCGACGTATGTCATCGAGCGTCGGGCAGACTGACTATCCAAGCCCGTTGATGCTGCGGAACAGGTCTCGGGCGTTAGGGGATCTCCCCGCGGCCTGGCGCCACGCCCAGGCGATGCAGCAGCGCAAAGAACGAGCTCTCGAAGGTGGGTGGTATTGCGCTGACGGCGGCAGGTGCATTCGGCGCGAGCCTCGGGATTCTTCGCCTCATCGTCGAGAGCGAGTCCGAGAAGGTCGCGCGTTTCGAGGGTGAGCTCTCCGCCGGAGGCGAATCGGACCCTTCGCGCGGCTCGGATCGACGACGACGCCTCTCTGGAGAATCTCCAAATGACCTTTGGCGACCAGCCTTCGGGCGGCCTGGCGAGTCGGCTCCATCAGAGCGCTCCAGCCTTCACCGCCGACCGCCCGCGCGATTTCACTCGGGCAGAAGGTGCTGTTTCGCCGTTCCGCCATCTCCACGATCGCCTCTTCCAGGGCCCGGTCGCGCCCACTCAGTCTGGCTGTTCGGCAACGGGCGCTGCAGTAGCGCATCTGCTCCCAGTTGCGGGCCCACTTGGGTCGCCGCGAGAACCGGCGTCCGCACTTCGCACAGATCTTTGCCTCTTTCGGCCTCAAGTCCTGATCTCTACGTTTCCCGTCCGCCTCGTCCAGGCCTCGCGGATCGCGACGGCCGGAGGCGGTCCTCGGGAATGACGAGCCCGGAACCGGCGTTCCCCAGGCATGAGGCGTGCAAGAAGACGGAGTTCCGCTGTGCCACTCGTGTGGTCGCTGATCATCTTGGCCCTGTGCGCGGGGTGCACGAGGCCCGATCAAGCCAATCGGCGCGAGCTTGAAGCCATGCTGCGGCCGGAGCTCAGCGAGCAGCCGGGGCCGATTCACTACTTCGCCGCGACGGCCGACCTCGACGGAGACGAGCGGTCCGAGTGGATCGTGCACCTTGCAGGCCCGATGGTCTGTGGGACAGGCGGCTGCGACAGCTTGATCTTCACCGAAGTCGATGGAGGGATGCGGCTGGTGACGCGAATCTCGCTGACC
>CBDUCC010000141.1:0-8855 GCA_965365555.1 uncultured Myxococcales bacterium
AGGTTTTCCTCGGGGAGGCGACCAGCGTCCAGGGCTTCAAGAAGAAGGTCGCGATAAAGCGCGTTCTTCCCCATCTCGCATCGCACACGAACTTCATCGGGATGTTCCTCGACGAAGCACGTCTCGGCGCACGGCTGTCGCATGCCAACATCGTCAGCGTCTTCGACATCGGCAAAGCCGACAACAGCTACTTCATCGTCATGGAGTTCGTCGACGGGACGAACCTCAAGAAGATCATCGAAACGCTTCGGGCAAAGCGTAAGCCCTTCCCGCTGAAGGACGCGCTCTACATCGCGATGGAGGCCTGCCGCGGCCTCAGCTATGCACACGAGCTGTTGGACGACGACGGCGGGCCCCTCGACTTGGTTCACCGGGACGTATCGCCTCCGAACATCTTGATCAGCAAGCGCGGAGAAGTGAAGGTCACCGACTTCGGTCTTGCGAAGGCGCGCACGCAACTCGAGCGAACTGACCCCGGAGTCGTCAAGGGAAAGTTCAGCTATCTCTCGCCTGAGGTTGCCGGTGGCCAAGGCGCCGACGAGAGAGCAGATCTCTTTGCCCTCGGCGTCTGTCTCTGGGAGATGCTCGCCGGACGCCGGCTGTTCCTCGGTGAAACCGACTACGAGACGGTTCAGGCCGTGTCTGCGGCCAAGGTTCCGAGCTTGGTGGGTACCCACGCCGAGGTCGATGAAGAACTCGACGCCCTACTTCAGAAATCGCTCGCAAAACGCCCGGAGGACCGCTTCCAGTCTGCGCGCGACCTCGGGGATGCGCTCGCCGGCTACCTCTTTCATCACCAGATGAAGGTCACGTCCTATGACATCGCGAATCTGGTCAAGGAGGCGCTCGAGCGACAGAAGTCGGTACCGCCGCAGCCGGTGATGATCGACACGATGATCCTCGAAGAGCTCGAACGCTTCACGTCGCTCGACAGCACGGCGGGAGTACCTATCGAAGCCAACTCGTTTGCACTGAGCCCGGACAACGAGGGCTCGCGTCCGCTCGATGCCGCCGAGTTCGTAGACCCGAGCAACTGGTTCGAGGGAGACGCGGACGTCGAGACGGCGATCGAGAACGTTCGCAACAGCGCTCCTGCAGGAGCCACCATGGGCTGGTTCGAAACCAAGGAAGACGGTCCGAAACCGCGCCCCGCAGCCGCGATTCCCATGGGTCCATCGCTCAATCCTCCCTCGCGAGGCGAACAAAGTGCCGGAGCCCAGCCGGTGATGACCTTCCGACCTCCGGGCGCCGCACCGATCTCGGTTGCCGCCAAGCCGGCGACCGCCCCGGCCCCCGCCCCGGAGCCGGCCGCACCCGTGCCACAAACAACGACCAAGTCCTCGGGTCCGAAGGCGTTGTGGATCGTGCTCGGCGTTGCCGTTTTAGCAGCCGCTGGCGTGGCGGCCGGTTGGTTCCTCACGCAGTAAGTCGGCGGCTCTGACGCGACCCCACGGTTCGGCTCAGCTGTCGCAGTCGGTGGTAGTCGGCCGGCGGTAGCGGGTTGCCACCAAAGCGCGTGGCGAGGTAGGCCTCCGTCACCTCCCGAACTTCCGGGGCTGCAAGGAAGCCCTCACGTCCGAGCTTCTCCGCGTGTTCTTGAGGTGTCACGTCCGCGGGTCGAGCCTGACCGGCTCGGCGAAGGTTCCCCTCGAGCGCGAGGTACAGCCGGACGGCCCGGTCGCGATCGGGGTCGAGACGGCGCCCCGCCTGACTCTGTCGTTTCCGCTTTCGCTGCCACCGAGCCACCGCTACGGCGACCCCGAATACGGCCATCACCCCCACGAACCAGCGCCAGTCAGGCCGGAACGGGATCTCGCCGAGCCCATCGGTGGCATCGTCCGCCTTCGATCCGCGGCCCCGACGATCTCCGCCGATCGAGCGGTACCAGCTCGCCAGACCCTGGAGCGCCCGGGCCTGGTCGCGGATATTGAACTCCACGACATACTCGGCCCAACGAACCCGCATCGCATCGACCATCTGCCGAATCTTCACCGCGAACCCCGAGGGCGCCGAGAACACCTGGCCAGACCCCGGTGTGGGATCGAAGGTGACCCAGCGACCATCTGCGTAGATCTCGACCCAGCTATGCGCGTTCCCGTTCCGAACGGCGTAGTAGTCGCCATACGGGTTGTAGTCGGCGCCGAGGAAACCGGTCACGTTCCGCGTGGCCACGCCGAGCGATCGCATCATCAAGGCCATGGCCGTCGAGAAGTATTCGCAATGTCCGGCCTTGGCCTCGAACAGGAATACGTGCAGCGGATCACGTCCCCGCGTGTCCGGCTGTTCCAGCGAGTAGCGGTACGTAAGCCTCAGGTAGCGCTCGATGAGCTGTGCCTGGGCGCGAGGGTCGGTTGCGCTCCCGACGACGTCTCTGGCGAGCTTCGCGATTTGTTCATAGCCGGTCGGCAGCTCGACGTATCGCGACTGCAAGACCTCGGGGATCGGCTCCTCGATGCCTCTCGCCCCTGTACCGACATAGGCCTTGTAGGTCAGCGGGCCTTCGATCAGGCCGCGATAGCGAAAATCGAACCCCGGCGAGTACGCGACCTTTCGATAGCGGTTCCTCCCAGCTCGGACGGTCGGCGGAATTCGAAGCGCCACCGTCCCTTCCGGAATGAAGAGCACAGCCTCCTCCATCGGGTCGAGGATGACCTCGTACTCTCGGTCGTCCACGGTCGGAGCACGCCGGACAATGTACTCGTCCTGAAGCCGGCGCACGTTCTCGGCAGGGATTTGGGTCCGCGACCAGCGGCCTTCACGGTAGCGATCGAAGGAGGTCCCACGGAGACGAAGCCCGATCGATCGAGGCGGTGGCGTCGGTCGCTCCGACATCTTCACTCGCATCACCACCGTTGGGTCATCGCGAATCGTCCCAAAGCCACCTAGCTCCACATCGTCCCCGAACCCGGCGACTGACATCTGCTGGGTGCCAAGGCTCGACAGGAACCCAAAGCCCACGCGTGGGAACGCGAAGAACATCGCCGCGGTCAAGACGAACAAAGGGACGGCCAGTAGCGTCGTTCCGCCGAAGAACGATGCGGACGTCAACCGCTCGCTTTCGAGCTCCGCCCTCAGCATCGGGCTTCCGACCCCGTACTCGGTCTCGAGCTCTTTTCGCAGATGGCTCAGGGTCAGCATCCACGGCATGACGATCACGAAGCCGAAGAACACGACGCCGTAGTCCAGCCCCGATGAGAGCACGGTCCCCGCGATCAGGTGCAGGAATGCGAGGATCGCGATCTGCTGATAGTCAGCGGCGGTCTTTCGGTGTGCGAGCCGCGAGATCTGGAGAAAGGCAGCATACTGAACGCCGACGCTGAGCGTCGTTGCGCCGCCCAGCGCCCGAGCGATCTGTACGAACAGAAGCACTACCGCGCCTACGTTCCAGAACCGGGAGTAGCCGGGCCGCTCGATGAGTGGCGGCTCCGCAAACCAGCTTGCGACGAATGCGACCATCACGACGAAGGAATCCAGTGCGGTGAACGTGGTTCCGAGCATCAACGCGATCAGGCCAAGCCCCGCAAACATGTATGCAACCAACTTGTGGGCGAACGCGAACCTCATGCCGCCCACCTCCCGCTGATACGCTTTCGTGGCTTCGGAGCCTCGGCTCGGACCGCCTTCAGGAGCGCGAGGAAGCGCCAGATCGGATCTGGCGCCGTGCCTCCAGACACTATCGGAGACTGGCTCTCACTCGCCTGCACTTGCACGGAAACTCCGCGCGAAAGGTAGGAGCTGGTGAGGGTCGCAAGCTCCGAGATCGTCTGCTCGAACTGCTCATGCCAGGCGGATTCGTCGTTCGTGTCGGCTGGGATTCGGTTGTCGACGCGGAGGGTGACCAAGGCACTCGTGTCTTGCTCGTGCTCTCGTACGACGAGCTCGCCTCGGCTCGCCGTCCGCTTCCAATGAATGTCTCGGGCCTCGTCTCCTTCGCGGTAGAAGCGCACGCTTCCTGCAAATTCGCTCCCACGGCCGGTCCGGTGAGTCGGTGCGGCGTCGCCCGGGACCGGCTGTACCGAAGGCGTGGCGACGTGGTCGAGGAGCTTCGGATAAACGACGGCTTCGTCCGGTTCGAACGTCGGATAGCTCTTCTCGATGAGTCCAAAGGGGTAGCGTGTACGGACTCGAAGCGAGCCAAACTGAATGAGGCCGCGCCGTACCGGTTCGAACGCGTAGGCAGCGGTTTCGGTCTCTCCCGGCCTCACGCGCAAGAACAGAGCGGACTCCGTCTCGATCCCATCGACCTCGTCGACCGTCTCGACCGATACGCTCGCCAGCCAACGTTTGTCGTTGGTGGCGGCCACCTCGATCATGCTCCGGACCCCAGCGAACATGCGGGTCGGAGGTCGACGCTTCATCCGGACCTTCCACAGCGCGAGATCGCTGAGCACACCGCTTACGAGCAGTAGGCTGAGCAAGAGCCCTAGCACCAGATAGAGCAAGTTGTTCGCCGTGTTGACGGCTGCGAAGCCGACGCCGACCGTCACCAGCAGAAACGCCCGACCCTCGCGGGTCAGCCGAAACTTACGCTTGGTTCGCCTTCGTCGAAAGATCCGCATCGACCGGACCTATCAGAGAGGAACGGCGACCACGGTGAGAAGCTCGCGAACTGCCCGGATCGCGTCGTCCCGAACCGCGGCACCCGACATGCTTCCCGCGACTTTGACCCGGTGAGCCAGCACCGGCTCGGCAAGCGCCTTTACGTCGTCCGGAAGCACGTAGGAGCGACCCTCGACCAGCGCCCGGGCACGTGTCGCGCGCTCGAAACCGAGGGCGCCGCGTGTCGACACACCCACCGAAAGCAACGGCGTGTTTCGTGTCGCAAGCACGATCCGGTGCAGGTACTCGAGGAGGGCGTCGTCGACTCGAACCGAGTCGACCGCCTGTTGGACATGACGGAGCTCCGCAAGGCTCATCACCGCATCGATCTTGTCGACCGGGTCTGCGCCTCGGCGAGTGAGCACCTCACGTTCGACGCCTGGCGGCGGGTAGCCGATGCTAAGACGCACCAGAAAGCGATCGAGCTGCGATTCGGGCAATGGATACGTGCCGTAGAACTCCTGCGGGTTCTGCGTTGCTACGACGAAGAACGGTTCGTCGAGCTCGTGGGTCTCTCCGTCGATCGACACCTGACGCTCGTCCATGGCCTCGAGGAGCGCGCTCTGCGTCTTCGGTGTCGTACGGTTGACCTCGTCGGCGAGGAGAACCTGAGTGAAGATCGGGCCGGGTCGAAACTCGAACGTGCTCTTCGACTGATTGAAGACGTTGCCGCCAAGGACATCGGACGGCATCAGATCCGAGGTGCACTGAAGCCGCCGGAACGAGACACCGATCGACGCCGCGAGGGCGCGGGCGAGCGTCGTCTTACCGACGCCTGGCACGTCCTCGAGGAGCAGGTGACCACGAGCGAGCAAGGACACTGCCGCCAGCTTGATGACTTCTTCTTTGCCGCGAACCACCTGTCCGACGTTCTGAACCAAACGCCGCGAGAGGAGGGTCGCGTTCTCCGAGATGTGCGCGACGCTAGGTTGAGCCACCCGAGAAGCGTACCATGCCCAACGTTATGTGTACAATATTACAGTCAGATTGACTGTGCGGTCAGCCTTCTGATCCCGCTCGGAGAATTCGCATTTGGGTTGGCAAGGGCTTGGAAATACAGGGCTGCCAAGGGTGTTGCCTGTCCCGCTCAGGGAGGCAGGGTTTCGCGGAGGGGTCGGTCGGGATCCTCGAAGAGGAAGGCTTCGATCTCGGAACGGCGCGCGTGGGCATCGCGTCGACCCATCTCGATCAGGGTCTGCGCGAAGCCTCCGTCGAAGAGCAGGTAGCTCGCCAGGTCGGCATCCGCGCCTGCACCCACGTCGAGCATACTGATGAACGCACGGCCGAGGGCCTTGCCGAAACGGACTCGGTGTGAGGCGAGGTAATCTGCGGCCACCTGTCCGATGTCGGTGCTCGGACGAAGCACGAGTGAGCTCACCAAACGTCGAGGCGCGAGCGCACCTCGGGCCATCGCTGCCTCGTTCAACTTGTCGAGAAACTCCGGGCCGTACGCGCGCACGCCGTCGCGCAGGAAGTCGTTGATGCGCTGCACCTCGAGGAGGTCGGTGTTCACGTGGTCCAGCAGGAAGGCGTTCAGCACCTTGCCGAGCATGTAGGTCGCGCCGGGGTACTTCCCGTCCTGCACCGCACGACGACCAGCGACCTCGGGCGTCGACAGTCCGATCACCAGAAGTCGGTTCATCCCGAGATGGATCGACGGGCCCATCGGCGTGTTCAAGCGAAGGCCGCCATCGCAATGGATCTCGTCTCCGATTTCCACCGCGGGGAAGATGAGGGGAATGGCCGCCGAGGCGAGCACGTGGTGTTGGCCGATCTTCGCCCGGCGAACGAGTGCGTGAAGTCCCAGGCTCTGCGGAATCCGCACTCCGGGGGCGGAATCGACGAAGATCACCGGCTGTCCTGTGCCGACATGGGTCGTGCTCACCGTGAGTGCCTTGAGCTCACCGCTTCGAATGTTTCGCCGGAGCTTGCGCCAGTTCACGTTCCTGCCGACGAGCATCGAGAGCTGCGACGGATCGAAGACGCCGCGTGCCTCTCCCGCGCCTCCAAGCAGTACCCGATACAAGCCGGCCGCCTGCCTGAGGCCGAATCCAAGCACGTGTGCGAGCTCGAGACCGTGCCACACGGAGACGAGCTGACGGATCCCGGCCGGGATGTCGTGGAGCATCGAGGCGACGAACGCGCCGTTGACGGCGCCCACGCTGGTTCCGGAAATCAGGTCGACTGCGGGCGGCTTGCCTTTGACATCGCCGAACTCGTTGAAGATGTACTCGAGGACGCCCACCTCGTACGCGCCCCGCGCGCCGCCGCCCGAGAGTATCAATCCAAGTCCGCTCAACCTTTGACCTCGTCGTTCCATCCTAACAGTCGATTGGGCGAGTGGCCGCAATCCTCGCGATCGAGCAGCTCTCGGATCTCGGGCGGAAGCCACAGGTCCTCGTGAGGCAGCCGGCGAAGCGCATCGAGCAATACCTCTGCCCGACGCCAGGGCGGAGCGTTCGGCGCAACGTAGAGGACCAGCTCTTCGCCGATTTTGCATAAGCCCCCGTCCAGGTGAGCCTCCTCCGGAAGCTCTTCCTCCCGGAGCTGAACTCCCATCCGCATAATGGCCCGCTCGAGCGCATGAAGCTGGCTGGCGAGGTCCACCTTCGTAGCCTGGTCGCGCCCGGCGGACCCCGCAATCTGGAGCTTTGAATGCGCTCGCTGATAAGATGGAAGAGCTTTGATTCGCCTCGCGAAACCATGGATCGGGGAGGACGAGCAGCGTGCGGTCGCTGCAGTTCTCGAATCCGGGATGCTCGTCCAAGGCGCGCTCGTCGAGCGATTCGAGCTTGCAGTGGCAGCTCTCGTTGGCCGTAAGCACGCCGTCGCAGTGTCGAGCGGCACCGCCGCGCTCCAGTTGGCGCTAAAAGTGCTGAACGTCGGCCCCGGTGACGAGGTGCTCTGTCCGGCTCTCAGTTGGCCGAGCCCGGCGCATGCCTCGCGGGTGGCTGGTGCCAAGGTACGTTTCGTCGACATCGATCGGGCTGAGTGGAACAGTCGTCCAGAATCCTTCCGCGAAGCCCGCAGTGGCAGTACCAAAGTTGCGATCGTCATCGACCAGTTCGGAAACCCGGCCCGCGGCTCCGAGATCCGCGAAGCGCTCGGCGCGCTCCCGATCATCGAGGATGCGGCTTGCGCGCTCGGAAGTCGCTTCGTGAACGGGCCGTGCGGAAGCCTTGGCCGCGTCTCTTGCCTCAGCTTTCACCCTCGTAAGATTCTCACGACTGGCGAAGGCGGGATGTGTCTCACGGACGACGACGAGCTCGCCGATCAACTACGCACGCTTCGCAATCACGGTCAGCTTCGTGGCGAGTTCGTCGTCGCGGCGGGGAACTACCGCATGACCGAGATGGCGGCAGCGCTCGGCCTCGCACAGCTTCAACGGCTGGACGACATCGTCAGCCGACGTCGCCAGATCGCCGCCATCTATCGAGAGGCACTGCATCCCGAGCTCGAGCTTCAACAAACTCCGCCTGGCGCACAGAGCAACTATCAAACTTTCGGCGTCATCCTTCCGCACGGCTACGATCGCAACACGGTCCTGCGGACGATGCGGGAGCGCGGGGTCGAAGCTGGGTTGCTGTCGTTCGCCATTCACAAGCTTGGCAGCTTTGCCGGGAGCGACGCCTCGCTTCCGATCGCGGAGCACGTAGCCGCGCGTGGTATCGCGCTTCCGCTCTACCCGCAGATGAGAAACGCGGAGGTCGAGCAAGTCGTGACTGCCCTCTCTAGGGTGCTCCATGGCTGAAGAGATCGTGCTCGAGGTAAACGGGCTTCGAAAGGTCTTCCACATCGGCTTCTTTCGCAAACGCGTCGAGGCGGTCCGAAACGCCAGCTTTTCCGTCAAACGAGGCGAGATCTTCGGTCTGCTCGGCCCAAACGGTGCCGGGAAGACGACCACCATCAAGTCGATTCTTCGCCTGATCTTTCCGACCGAGGGCGAGATCAAGATCTTCGGTCGCTCCGCGGGCGACCGCGAGTCGGCCAAGCGCGTCGGCTACATGCCGGAGAACCCGTACGTCTACCAATACCTGAAGCCGCTCGAGTTCTTAGACCTCTGCGGCCGTCTCACGGGCATTCCGAGAAGCGAGCTTCGAGATCGATCCGAGGCGATGGTCGATCGCGTGGGCCTCCGCCATGCGGTGGATCGTCCCATCGGGAAATTTTCGAAAGGCATGATGCAGCGTGTAGGCCTTGCACAGGCACTTCTGCACGACCCCGAGTTGCTGGTGCTCGACGAGCCGATGAGCGGC
>CBDUCC010000142.1:0-8853 GCA_965365555.1 uncultured Myxococcales bacterium
CGACGGATCCCTGCGGTTGCGTCACGACGTTCGGGAATCGACTCGCCTCACGCACCAATCGGGAAGCTGGGCCCGCTGGCGGGCCGTGTTCGCGGGTCCGCACGATTCCCTGACCGTGGACGGGGAACCGGTCGCCGCGTCCCTGCGCCCGACGATCCAGGGAGGTTTCGAGAGCTTCGTGGAAGTGGAACTTCGAAAGGGAGAGACGAGAACCGTCGCCGTCTCCGGAGACCGACCCCCGGGCTAGAACAGCTCCGTCTGGGTCTGCATCGGTTCCATGCACTGCGGGTCGTCGTTCGCCACGTAGTTCACCCGCGTCGTGACAGGAAAGAACTGGATGTCCTGTTCGTCGTGCGGCGCGAGGAGCGGATCCAGTTCCCAGGGGATCGTGTCGGGATCCATCCACAGGTCAAAGTGCTCCGGCTCGACGATCACCGGCATGCGGTCGTGCAGCTCCCGCAGGGCTTCGTTGGCCTCCGTCGTCAGGATCGTGCAGCTCTCGACCGTCTTCCCGTCCGGCGCCGTCCATCGGTCCCACAGTCCGGCGAATCCGAACGGACGGCCATCGGACAGTCCGATCCAGTAGGGCTGCTTGCGTCGGCCGGCTGCGTGCCACTCGTAGAAGCCATCCGCCACGACCAGGCAGCGCCGTTCACGGTACGAGTCCCTGAAAGAAGGCTTCTCGGCAACCGTTTCGGATCGCGCGTTGATCAGGGGCTGACCGCTGCCGACCTCCCGGGCCCAACGGGGGACCAGCCCCCACCTCATCCTGGCGGCTTCACGCGGAACCGGTGACCCGGCAGGAGCGAGGTGCAGTCCGGGGTGCTCCCTGAGACCGGGAGGCGCGCGCACCACATCCACGTCCTGCGTAGGGGCGATGTTGAATCGAGGCCCTACGGCTGGGACTTCATCGAGGCGGAACAGCGCCGCCCATTCACTTGCCGGTGTGGCGAGCGTAAATCGACCGCACATGCCCACAAGTATACCCGCCGCCGAGCCGGTTCGCTAAGAATGCGACCTGCCGGATGCCGGGAACTCGAGGTCCCCCGCAGGGTTTGTAGACATGACGAGGATGGACTAAGTTTGACAGCGCCCGAGTCCAATGGGTGATCGAGGCTCGATCGAAAGCGCGATCGTTGAATCGAATCGGGAGTCGCGGGATGGTTGAGAGAACGGGAATCGAGAAGCGTTACCGGGTGGCCCTCGCGGTCGGCCTCGTTGTCGTGGTAGCCCTGCAGGCGGCCCTTTTTGCCTGGAGCGGAGCCGACGAAGGGGACCGACGACGAATCCACGCGGCAGAGCCGCGACCCGCAAACGTCCGGCCGAAGTCGTTGCGCCGCGCCGTTCTGGCTCAACTCGGCACTCCACGACCGGAGGATGCAGCCGCCGGGGCGCTCCTCGAAGCACTAGGCCCAGCACTCACGAAGCTCTACCCGCCGGAGCTTCAGAGCTACGGACTCGCGACCCGGGACCGTCTGCCAGCGGAAGCGAATCATCCCCTTCGAGAAATCGCGAACCGGATCGGAGCAGCGCTCGACATTCCTCACTTCGATCTCTTCCTCCATCGAATTCGAAATCGGTCCGTGACGATCGAGCTCGGCGCACATCCGGCGTTGCTCGTCCCCGCGATGGTCATGGAGAAGGACCCGAGCACACAGGCATTTCTCCTCGCCCGGCCGATGGTACAGATCGCTCGGGGTTATCAGGCAGTCGAGAAGCTGACCCCAAGAGAGCTCGACGTGCTGCTCGCCTCCGCCGCGAGGCTCGTGGACCCGGAATTCGGCTCGGGTCTAACGAGTGAGGAGTTCTTGAACGAGCAAGCCAGACGTCTCCAGCGAGCCATTCCGCGACGCGACCGGCGTGCCGTGCACGATGCAGCGATCGCCTACTCGAAAGCACGACGGGTGAAGTTCGACCGCTGGGTACAGGCGACCGAGCGGACCGCGACCCGCGCCGCCCTGCTCCTTTGCGACGACCTCGAGCCACTCGTGACGGAGTTGCAGAGTCGCGTCCAGCCGGAGCTGGACGCCGAGGGGGAGACGTTCAAGACGCATCCGGCGTTCGCGGATGCGTTGAAGTTCTGGGCGTCACCGGCGGCCATGCACTTGCGGGAGCACATGGGGCTCGTGGCCCCGCGTTGAGCCCGGCGATCAGACGAGGTCACGCGTCTGACGATCGATTCGAATCAGCACCCAGGCGAACGCCACGCTCAGAACGAGCAGTATCACGAGCCCCGCGTAGAAGGGCGCACTGGCGAAGTAGCTGGTAAGCCCATAGTCCCGAGCAAACTGGCGGTAGGTCCCCACGAACGCGAGTCGGCCCCAGGTCAGCGGCCAAAGAGCAACCGCTAGGATGACGGTTGCTAAGCCCAAACGGCGTGCGACGAGGTCTCGGGAACGACGGCAGAGCGCAGCGCCTAGCGCGAATCCGCCCAAGGCTGCGCCGCCGACCAGGCCGACGGCCATCAACCCCCAGACCCAGGGCGCACGCACCGTGTTGATCCAATAGAGGAGAAACCAATCGCCATGAAAGGCGTAGAAGTAGATCACCGTGGGGAGTAGGAGCAGTCCGCAAAAGAGTGCGTACGCGAGGAATGCCTCCGCACGCCAGATCGCCTCGCTGCTGTGGCGAAGCTCATCGCGACCCGCGTATGCAGCGAGAGCCCCGGTCGCGAATGCAATGAAGAGCAGGAAAAATAAAGGCAAATGGTTCCCCAGTGAAAGGCTACGTCCCGGGTTCGTGGACGGTCAACCAAACGGGCACCATAGTTGGAAGATGCGCAGAGCTTCGTGGCTCGGTTTGGTGGTGTTTTTCGCGACTCTGGCGCTCGGTGTTCCGGCGTCCGCGGATACACTCGGCGAGCTGACGGAGCCGTTTTCCGCTGCGCTGCGGGATGGGAGCTACTGGGGCGCGCTCGGGCTGATCTTCGTGGCGGGCCTGGCAACTTCGCTCACTCCGTGCGTCTACCCGATGATCGCGATCACGGTGAGTGTGTTCGGGGCCCGGCAGGCCGAGACCCGAGGACGCGCGGCGCTCTTGTCGACTGCCTTCGTCCTCGGAATCGCAGCTCTGTTCACACCGCTTGGTGTCATCTCGGCTCTGACCGGCAGCGCGTTCGGCGGCGCACTTGCAAGCCCCTGGGTCGTCAGTGCGCTGGCAGCGCTGTTCACCGCAATGGCGCTGAGCATGTTCGGGCTCTTCGACCTCGCACTGCCGTCGAGCCTCCAGAATCGGCTCGCGGAAGCTGGCGGCTTTGGCCTGCGCGGTGCGTTCGTTCTGGGCTTCGTCAACGGAATCATTGCCGCGCCATGCACCGGCCCTGTGCTGGCGGTCCTCCTGACCTGGGTGGCTACGACGAGTCACGTTGGCTTCGGCGCCTTGGCTCTGTTCGTGTACGCGATCGGCATTGGCGTGCTCTTCTGGGTGGTGGGCACATTCGCGATCACGCTCCCGAAGTCCGGACGTTGGGTCGAATGGACGAAGAGCATGTTCGGAATCGCGATGCTCGCGCTTGCCTTCTACTACCTCCGCGGGGTCCTCCCCTATCCGCGGCCGGAGGTTCGGGACGAGCTTTGGCTGGCGGTAGCCCTCGGCCTGTTGCTCGGAGGCGTGCTGATCGGCGCGATACATCTCTCCTTCGGAGCGGCCACCTGGTTGCCGAGATTTCGCAAGGCGGCTGGGGTGATCGCCTGCGTCGCCGGAATCCTAGGCGTCGTCGGCTACGCGCAGGCCTTGCCGCCGGGCGCACGCATCCCCTGGACCGAGGACTTCGATGCGGGCCGGTCGGTGGCGCTCACCGAGGGCCGCCCGATGCTCGTCGACTTCGGCGCGGACTGGTGCGGCGCCTGCGAGGAGCTCGAGCGCAACGTCCTGAGCGACCCCCGCGTCGTGGCGGAAGCGCGCCGCTTCGTGGCAGTGCGTGTCGACCTGAGCACGGACAAGGCGACCGACGCGAAGTGGGCGCTCCTGAAGGACTACAACCAGCCCGGCCTTCCGTTGGTCGTCCTTCATAACAGCGACGGTTCGGAGGCAGTGCGGGTGACCGGAATGCTGCAGAGCGAAGAGTTCCTAAAAATGATGGGCACCGTTCGCTGACGAGCGTCCTCCCGTGCTAGCCTCTCGCCGGGGTGATGAGATGAACGAGAACAACCTGTCGAGACGCAATCTCCTATGCGGCACGTTCCATTTGGCCGTGCTCGGATCGGTTCCCCTCCTCGTACAAGGCTGCAAGAAGGCCGACTTCAGTTGCATGGATACGAGCGGGCTGAGCCCCGCAGATGCCAAGCTTCGGGCGGCTCTCGAATACAGCGATCGCTCGCCGCACGACGAAGCAAAGAACTGTTCAACCTGTGCGTTCTACGTCGCCGGCTCCAAAGACCAGTGCGGTCAATGCACACTGGTGCAAGGCCCGATTCACCCGCTCGGCTACTGCAACTCCTGGGCCGCGAAGGGATGACCCTCTGAGCCATGGCCTTGTTCGAGGTGCGCGGCCTGAAGAAGGCGTTCGGCCGTAACGTCGTCCTCCGTGGGCTCGACATCGACATCTACGAGGGCGAGGTAGTCACGATCATCGGCGAGTCGGGCTCGGGGAAGAGTGTCCTGCTCAAAGCGATGATGGGCCTCGTCGAAGTGGACGGTGGGACCATTCGATTCGACGGTCAGGAGGTCACCGGTCAGACGGAACGCGAGTGGGTCCAAACTCGTCGCCGGATCGGCATGCTTTTTCAAGAGTCGGCGCTCTTCGATTCCCTCGACGTGTTCGAGAACGTCGGATACGCGCTCCGTGAGCAAACCTCGATGACCGATGACGAGATCGCCCAACGTGTAGCCGAAACTCTTTCGCTGGTGGCACTCCCCGGAATTGAGACGATGGCACCATCGGACCTCTCGGGTGGAATGAGGAAGCGGGTCGCGTTGGCACGAGCGGTCGCCGTTCGTCCGGAGGTCGTGTTTTACGACGAGCCGGCAGAGGGACTCGACCCGATCAACGTGACGCGGGTGAATCGTCTGCTTCTCGGACTCCAGGAAAGCCTCAACGTCACCTCCGTCGTGGTCACCCACAATCTGAAGGCCGCGTTCGCCATCAGCGACCGACTCGCCCTCATTCACGATGGCGAGGTGGTCGCGACCGGCGCGCCCGAGACGTTTCTCCAATCGGAGGACGCCGTCGTTCGAGAGTTCATCGGGGATCGAATGAGGAAAGTTCTTCGTGCAAGTTGAGTTCGTCGGCGCCGTGGGTGGCGACGTCACCGGGTCTCGTCACATCGTCCAAACGGAGAAGTCGAGAATCCTCTTGGACTGCGGGCTGTTCCAGGGGCGGCGCGCCGAGGCGAACGAGCGCAACCGCGACTTGGGGTTCCGAGCGCGAGACATCGACCAGGTGGTGCTCTCTCACGCTCATATCGACCACTCGGGGGCTCTGCCCCGGCTCTATCGCCAGGGATTTCGAGGACCGATTTATTGCACTCCGGCGACTCGTGACCTCTGCGCTGCAATGCTCGAGGACTCCGCCGAGATCCAGGCGCAGGACGCCGAGTACATCAACCGAAAAATCACCCGCACCGGCGCCAAGATGGAGCCGGTCGAACCGCTCTACGACCAGAAGGACGTCGTGGGAACTCTCGATCTGATGGTCACCGTCCCCTACCATCGACCGATTCGGATCGCCGAGGAAGTCGCGCTCACCTACTACGACGCTGGGCACGTGCTCGGGAGCGCGATCGTTGCACTCGATGCCGAGGTGATCGGCACGGAGCGACGCCTGCTGTTCTCCGGGGACCTCGGCCGCCGCAACATGCCCATTCTACGGGATCCGGAAGTTCCGCCCGGAGCGAGTTGTCTCCTGCTCGAATCGACTTACGGCGACCGAATTCACGACCCCATCGAGCGCATGGAAGACGAGCTCTGCGATGCGATTTGCAGGACGGTCGCACGCGGCGGCAAAGTCGTCGTTCCGTCGTTCGCGCTCGAGCGCGCCCAGGAGGTCGTGTACAGCTTGAAGCACCTGGCGGACGATGGACGTCTGCCCAATGTGCCGGTGTACGTCGATTCACCGCTCACGGTGAAGCTCACCGACGTGTTCAGGCTCCACCCAGAGTGCTACGACGACGAAACCCGCGCGATCTTGAACAGCGGAGATTCACCGTTCGATTTCGACCAGCTGCGCTACGTGTCTGCAGTCGAAGACTCGAAGGCCATCGACCGCAGTGACGAGCCTGCGGTGATCATCTCTGCCAGCGGCATGTGCGAATTCGGACGCGTGGTGCACCATCTGGTCGCCACGCTCGAGAACCGCAAAAACACGGTTCTCATCGTCGGCTATCAGGCCCAGCACACACTCGGTCGGCGACTCGTCGAACAGCGACCGCGCGTCCGGATTTTCGGCGTCGAGCGAGAGCGTCATGCTGAGGTGGTCGTGCTCGATGGATTCAGCGCCCACGCGGGCCAAGACGATCTGCTCGAGTTCGCCGAGGCGGTTCGCGAATCCGGGCCGCTTCGCCAGGTGGCGCTGGTGCATGGCGAGGCGGAGCCGAGGGCGACGCTCCAGGCCATGCTCCAGGCGCGCGGCTTCCCGAGTGTTTCGACCCCTCAGCGGGGCGACCGGCTCCAGATCTAGTCGATTCAGCGGCGGTCTCGGTGCTTGACCAGACGGGCCCGTTCCCCGCATCCTCGCGCCGAGGAGAGAGCATGAGCAAAACGTCCATTGGATGCGGGGTACTCGTCGTCATCGCGCTCGCGCTGATCGGCACCGGCATCAGCAGCTACAACCGCTTGGTCGAGCTCGAGGAAGGCGTCGACAGCGCTTGGAGCCAGGTCGAGAACGTCTACCAACGCCGCGCCGACCTGGTCCCGAATCTGGTGGCGACGGTCAAGGGTGCGGCAGACTTCGAGAAAGACACGCTGACCCAGGTCGTGGAGGCCCGCGCCAAGGTGGGGCAAGTGAGCTTCGACAAGGCGCCCGACGCCGGTCAGCTGAAGCAATTCGAGGCGGCGCAGTCCGAGCTGTCCTCGGCGCTCTCGCGGTTGCTGGTCGTGGTCGAACGCTACCCGGAGCTGAAGGCCACCGAAGCGTTTCGCGATCTGCAATCCCAGCTCGAAGGAACGGAGAACCGCATCAGCGTCGAGCGGAAGCGCTTCAATGACGCGACGATGGCCTACAACAAGGTGCGTCGGCGATTCCCGACGGTCCTCCTCGCCAACATCATGGGCTTCGACGACAAGCCCTATTTCGAGGCCTCGGAGGGAGCCGACAAGCCGCCCAAAGTCGAGTTCTGATCGACCCGTGGCGAGTCGAGTCGACAGGTTCTTCAGCGAGGCGGAGCGCGACGCCATTCGCGCCGCCACCGCTGCAGCGGAACAGAAGACCTCGGGAGAGCTCGTGGTTTACGTGGTGGACGCTTGCGACCCGCACCCCGAGGCTGCGTGGAAGGGAGCGCTCATCGGGGCGGCAAGCGGAGCGGTGGTCGCGGCGGTCTTGATCTTCGTCTTCGGCGGCTGGGGCGCTCGGGACGACCTCTGGCTCTTGACCGGGGTTCAGCTCGGGCTGGTCGCCGGCTGGCTTTCGAGCCGTATCGATTCTGTAGCGCGATCGCTGATCGGCACCGAGGCGCTGGAGAGTCGAGTCGACGGCCGAGCTGCCGAGGCCTTCGTCGAGGAGCGCGTCTTCGACACCGTCAAACGCACGGGCGTGCTGATCTTCGTCGCGCTATTCGAGCACCGAGTGCTGGTCTTGGCCGATGATGGTATTCGTGCCGAGGTGGCGCCAAATGCTTGGGACGGGATTGCGGAGGACATTGCCCGTGGAATCCGCGAAGGGCACGCGGGGCAAGCGATCGTAGAAGCGGTTGGCCGCTGCGCGGATTTGCTCTCGGCGCACGGCATCCCGGCGAACACGACGAACGAGCTATCGAACGAACCGAGGTTTCGAGATGACTAGAGCGCTACCCGGCGGCTCCGCCGCACTGCTCTTTCTCGTCACCGCCACGGCCCTCGCGCTCGAGGTGCCGATGCTCCGGGGACGAGTAAACGACGATGCGGACCTGCTGTCGGCCGCCGCAGAGTCCCGCATCGAGTCCACGCTGCAATCCCTCGAGACCGACACCGGCGCACAGCTCGTCGTCCTCAGCATCGATAGCTTGGAGGGCGAGTCGCTCGAAGAGTACAGCCTTCGTGTCGCCGAAACGTGGCAGCTCGGACGCGGCGACGTGGACGACGGTGCATTGCTCCTGATCTCGAAAGGAGACCGCAAAATGCGATTCGAGGTCGGTTATGGCTTGGAACCCACTCTCACGGACGCGATGACAAGACGCATTCTCGACCAGATCCTGAGACCGCGTTTTCGGGCCGGTGACTTCGACGGCGGTGTCGAGCGTGCCATCGACGCGGCGGACGGATTGATTCGCGGCACGAGCACGCTCCCGCCCCCGGACCCGACCCTCACCCAAGGTGAGATGCCGCCCCGCTTCTTCGGGGTGATCTGGCTACTGTTTCTGATTCCGTTCGTCTCCGTGGTGATCATGACGAACCCGTTCCAGTCGTTCCTCTACCTATTCCTGGTGCCCTTCATGTTCGTGGGCGGGCTCACCGCCATCGGCCCGTCGGCCGGCCCAGGGTTCGCCGCCATCTGGCTCATCGGGGCTCCGATCCTCTGGACATTCATCGGGCGGAAGCGAAAGAAACAGCCTCGCGGCAAGCGACGGCGGGGCTCGACTTGGTCGGGCGGTGCGTGGTCCTCGGGCAGCGGCTGGTCTTCGGGAGGGGGCTGGTCCTCGGGAGGCGGGTTCTCGGGAGACGGGGGAAGCTTCGGCGGCGGCGGCTCATCGAGCAGTTGGTGATTACGGATCGCTCTGCAGG
>CBDUCC010000143.1:0-8836 GCA_965365555.1 uncultured Myxococcales bacterium
AAGCCACTCCGGCCCTGGTCGAAGTAGGCGAACTTGGTGTTCGTTCCGACCACGACGGTGCCCCTCGCCGGAACTTCCTCGCCAAGCAGCACACGGAGCAGCGTCGTCTTCCCCGCCCCGTTGGGCCCGACGATCCCGAGCCGGTCACCGCGAGACACAATCATGTCGAGGGAATCCACCAGCTCCAGCTCGCCGATCCGTACGCCCAGCTTCTTGGCTTCCAGGATCGTACTCCCGAGCCGCTCGGTCTCTACGTTGAACTTGGCGACCTGCTCCGTCGTAGGCCCGCGCAGATCTCGAAGCGCCTCGACGCGGTCCACGCGAGCCTTCGACTTCGTCGTCCGGGCCTTCGGCGAGCGGCGCAACCATTCGAGCTCGGTGCGAAGCAAATTTTGCCGGTTGGCCTCGGCCCGTTCGGCGTGCGCGAGCCGCTCGGCCTTGGCCTCAAGATATCGATGCCAGCCGCCCTCGTAGCTGTACACCTTGCCCTGATCGATCTCGAGCGTCCGGGTCACGACGCGGTCGAGCACATAGCGATCGTGAGTGATCAAGATCAGGGCGCCGCGGTACTGGTCCCGCAGGTAGCTCTCGAGCCATTCGATCGTGTCCGCGTCGAGATGGTTGGTCGGCTCATCGAGGATCGCCAAGCTCGGCTCTTCGACGAGGAGCCGTGCCAGGGCGACCCGTCGCCGCTCGCCGCCACTCATTCGGTCCACGTCGCGGTCGAGCTCACGGAGACCGAGCTGCTGCAGCAACACATCCGCTCGATGGCAATTCTCCCAGCCGCCGAGCCGCTCGACCTCCTGCGCGGCTTCGGCCTGCGGCTCTAGGTAGCTTTCCCAGCCCGGCTCCTGCGCAGCGATCCGATGGCTGAGCTCCTCGTGACGCGCGTACGCCTCGGCCCAAGCGCCGAGGCCTTCGAGCACGACCTCGCGCGCCCCACACCCCGGAGCCAGCGCGGGCTCCTGAGAGAGGTAGCGAATGCTCGCCTCCCGTCGCCGCGCCACCCGCCCCTCGTCGGGCTGATCCTCGCCGGCCAGAATGCGAGCCAGCGTCGACTTCCCCGACCCATTGTTCCCGACGAGCCCTAGCCGCTCGCCCGGATGCACCGAAAGATCCACCCCATCGAGAAGGCGCAGCTCCCCATAGGCCTTGCACAATCCCTCGGCGACCAGAATGGGCACGTACGTTGATGTGCGCGATCTGCGCGGCGTTCACAAGGTGCCCGGAGCATCATTTGTACGAGGGCGCATGATCGTCGTCTCCTGCGCAGCTCGTGCATCGGAACGCGGTTTACCGCAGTCCCTGCGCCGTCTCCGTTCCCCATCGACGGCGAATCCAACGGCAAACCGTTGGAACATTCTTTGTGTATGTCTGGGTGAACCGCCTCGACTGCAGCACCCTGACCCCAGACTACGTCTGCCAGCCAGACCCCGGCGAAGATCCGTTCTGCTTTGCAGCGCCCTGAAGTGCCACCGCGCCGCGCTCTGTTGGCCTCGGCCTTCCCCGGCGTGTCTCTGGCATAAAAGCTGCAATCCTTCCGACCATGACGCGTGCAGCAATCGTCGTCGGCATCGTCGCGGTGCTCATCGGAGCCTTCCTCGCCGCCGATCTAGCGCTCGACCTCATCGTCGAGGAAGCGGTTGAAACGATAGGCCCCGTGATCACCGGAACCCGCGTCGAGCTCGAAGAGGTCGATCTTTCGATCCTCGACGGTCGGGGTTCGCTGCACGGACTGATCATCGGCAACCCCCACGGTTTCGAGACCAAGTACGCGTTTCGGCTTCGCGAGGTTCGCGTTCACCTCGTGCCGATGTCGTTGTTCGGGGAGAAGATCGTCATCCGCGAGGTCCGAATCGATGAGCCGAAGGTGAGCTTCGAGCAGAAGGACGGCAGCAACAATCTCGAGCGCATCATGAGGCACATCCAATCGGCCCTCGGGGGAACCGGTGGCGGAAGCGCCAACGACGATGCGGAAGGGAACGACACCAAAGCGATCTGGGAGCAGCTCACCGAGCAGAAGGTTCAGATCGACCACTTCCTGATGAAGGACGCGGCGGTGCACGCAAGCGGTGGGGTGCTCGAAGGGAAGAGCCTCGAAGTGCCCCCGCTCACCATCGAGCTCGAAGGTCTCGGAAGCGGCCCCAATGGGGAGTCGGTAGCAAGAGTGAGCGCCAAAGTCATGCGACGAATATCGACTCGGGTCTCAGTCGCGGTGGCCGAGCGCATGCTCACGCTCGGACTCGGCGGCAGGGGCGAGTCTGAGAAGAGCAAGCGCGGGCGGAAGGCCAATGGCGATGACGAAGCGAAGAGCGCGGACCCGAGCCCTGAAGACGATGGTCAACGGCGTGAAAAGCGGCGTCGACGATGAGATCAGAGGGCCGCTCGGATGCACCGGTCGACGCGACGGCCCCTATTGGGGGGCGACCGCACAGGGGAATGGAGCCACGCCCGGGAACGCCTGTACGAAGTTCCCTTCTTCCATACGGTCAACCACGACCTCCGGCGCGCCGACGACTGCCTTCCAGACCCAGTCGGCCATGACCTCACCGTCGACGGATTGACTCCAGAGCGATCCGGTCGACACGACATGCACACTGCTCGTGTTGCTCGTCAGGTAATAGTGAATCCCATTAAGATCGCGCGTGTTGCAAACAGAGCTGCGCATCTCGTTGATCCACGCTGCGGTGCTCGGGAAGTACGTGGTGTTGACTTGGACCCCGTCGTTCTGGTTCGTGAGGACGAGGAGCTGCTGGTTCGGAACAGCCTTGAGACGCGGCGCGGTGGCGGCATATAGATCGGGACCCACGACGCAGTCCCAGTCGAAGCAGTAGGGGGGAAGAGATCGGGTTGCGTTCCACAAACCGAGGAGCGCTGGGGCGAGGTTGCGAAGGCTGAAGATAGGGTCGCCGCTGTCCAACGCGAGACCTGCATCGGGGAACCCGGTGGTGTTGGGCCACTGAAGATCATCGAGCATCCAATGGTAGTTGTAGATGGTGCCGAAACCGCCGGCCGACCATCCACCAAACGCAGCGACCATCTGATCGGGGCGGTAGCCGTCGACACTCTCTTGATCGAGCAGGAGCCAGAGCAGGTCTCGTACGTACTCGACGGCAGCCCGCGTATTGACCGCGCCGTAACGCTCCACGCTGAAGTTCGGGAATACCTGGGTCGCCCCACCGCCGCCGAACACGTCTTGCGTGCAATACGGCAGGAACACCTTGGTCCAGTTGGCGAAGTCGCTCACCGAGGGGTTGGTGGACATGATTCCACCGGTGGGCGCCTGGTCGGACAGCGCTTCGAAGAGACCCGGATTGTTGTTCCAGGCAGGCTCGCAGTCGGCGCCGAAGATGCACACGCCGCCACCCTGCATGCCGATCAAAACACGGTCGAGGGGCTGTCCCTCGGGAGGAAGCCAGAGTTGGAAGGCGTAGGGACTGCCATCGCCGCACTTCGTGCCCCATTCCTGCCCGTCGAGGACGATCTGAACGTACTCACCCCGTGCCGGGATGCTATCGATGCGGCTCGGGCCGCATGCGATGTCGAGCGGCGTCGTGTCCTGGTTCGAAGTCGCGAGGACGCAGTCGGCTTGGTGGTGCGCTCTGCTCACGTAGTCCGCGGGCTGCAACGCCAGTACACTCTGGAGCACGGGACACGCTGCGGCGACGTCTGCCTCCGCCTGGCCGACCAGCGACTGAACGGTGGATTCCGCCGACAGCGGGTCGCAAGTTCCGGAGGCCAGACAGTTGTCGTTGGTGGTGAGGATGTCGTCGAGCAGTGTCGCGGCGGTCTGGTGGGCCGATAGAATGCAAGCCTGGTCGAACGAATCGGCGCTGGCCCAGACGGCACCCTGAGGACCGCCAAACGAGCGCGATGCGAGCGATGCTGCCTCGGACGAGCAGGAGGTCTGAAGCCGGCCGACTAGAGCGTCCACGGTCAGTCCGCTGAAATCACCGTCGGTGCAACTGGCCCGAACCAACGCGTCGAGGTCGGAGAGTGCCTCGGCGATGCCGGGATCGTCGTCTGCGCAAGGGCCGCCGGTAGAAGCGTAGCAGCTCTGCCAGGCTGAATTCGCGGCGCCGAGGCACGTCCGCGTTCCTTCAAAGGCAGCGACCTCGCAGCTGAGGGATTCCATGCACGTGCCGGCGATGCAGACGCCGGAGATCGAGCCGTCGTCACATGGCGTTCCATTTGGAAACAGGGGTTGGCTCTGAGGCGTGCAGGTGTCGCCGGCGGGGAGATTCCATACGCGCTCTGCACATGGTGGAGCCGGCGAGACGCTGCAGGAGATGCACTCGACCGAAACGACATTCCCTTGCGCATCGGTCGTTGGGCAGGTCGCGTTGCATTCGGTGATGCCGGGAAGAAGGAGGAGAGTGGGAAGCAGCAGCGCGAATGAGGGCCAATGGGACGTCGACGTGGGGTTCATTGGAGGGGCCTCCAGAGCGGATCGGAGCGAGGCTAGCGTCAGCCCACCAACCGATCAAGCCACCCTCACGACCCTCCCCAAGATCGGGCCGACGTTGAGCCTGACTGACGACTCAGATCGGCACGCACCACCGCTGTCCTAGACACATCGAACCCTCCGACGAGACCTGTCGCCGACTCCGGGCGCAAATTGGGCGGCTGTTTTCGTACGTAGGGGCTGACCTCGGTCGCCACCGGCGGGCACGCGGACGCGTCTCGATACTTGACGCTCGCCAACGAACGCACCATCCTCACCTTCTGTTGCGGGTCGCGCACTAGGGCGCCGGTCCGCACCGCGCGCCGTGACAGACTCGCATCCACCACGTTCCCACTGGGAAGCACACGTCCCGTCGGCCCGCGCTCCAGGCTGCGAGAGCCTGGTCGTACTGCGCGTTGAAAGCCCGCAGTTTTCGTGCCGCCTCGGCGGCCGCTCCAACATGTCCTGCAGCGGCGAACTGCGGATTGAGTCTCCCGAACGCCTCTTCGCTTCCTGCTCGCTTCGTATGGGCTTGGCGCACCACGCGGCGCTCTCCAAGAAACGCGATGCCCGTGCGCTTCGACTCCTGCCAAGCGCGGTGTTCCCGCTCTTTCACGCGCGCGGCGATTTGCTCGCGTGCGAGCTCCATGCCGTAGACGATGGTGAGCGCGGCAGGCATCTCGATCCGAAGCTGGACGACATCCGGCCAGTTGGTGTTGGCGGGATCGAAGTAGTGCTCAGGGCGCCTTATGTTGAGCACTCGCTGTCCGATGTCGCGAGGGAGAGTATGTGCACCCGGCCAGTCGTTGGCATAGCGGACAGCCCCCGCTTCGACCGGATTGCTGATGAGATACGCAAGGGCCTCGATCGTCGCTTCCGGCGTGACGAGCGCGTGCTGTCCGGTGCTCCGCTTGTCGAAGACCTCGCCAGGCCAACCACGGAGAGACTTCGTGGTGAGCGCGAGCAGTCGATGGAACTCCTGGACAAATCGGGGCAGCACTCCACGAACATCGGTAACGACTTCGTGAGAGTGTGTGCTCATCAAGCAGCCCGCGTGGACAACCACACCGAAGCGCTGCGCCGCGAGACCCAAGCAGTACCAGTAGCACTGCTCGAGTTCTCGCGATGAGTCGGGATTGAGCAGGAAGTATCGCCGCGTCGTGCGGCGCGACAAGGCCCAGGTCTTCCCGGGCTCGATGATGCGTCGTCGGGTCATGGTGGGAAGACGAGCGAAAAGCATGCCGAGCGACAAAGGGCGCGTTTCACGTAGTACTGCTCGAAGTGACCCCTCGAAAAATGGCGGCCTGTACGTGATCGCCGGCGGCCGCCGGCCGGAGTCAACACTTGGGCCTAGCCGCGACTCAAGACGTGTTGGTGTCAACCTCGGTCGGATCTCAACCTCGGTCGGATCTCGGGGGGGGGGGGGTGGCGGCTGGATCGATGTCTACTAAGACGAGCCAGTGGCCGCCAACCCCTTCAGCGCCCCGCTCACCGCCCCACTTCGTCCATGGACCTGACCCTCATGCTGAACTTCGGCGCGGCCCTCTTCGCCGTCGTCAATCCTCTCGGGAATCTGCCGGTATTCGTCTCCTTCACTGCGAACGACGAACGGCGAGTACAGGCCTTCCTATCACTCTTCTTCGCTGTCTGGATCGCCGGTGGACTTCTCCTCTTCATGTTCACCGGCCAGAGCATCCTCGAGTTCTTCGGCATCGGCTTGCCTGCCTTCCGTATCGCGGGAGGCATCCTGCTCTTCGTCACCGGACTCTCGATGATTCGTGGTGAGGGCACGCGCACGCCCGACCAGCCTGCGGATCAAGACGAGGGGAGCTCCTTCGAGGAGGCGGAGCGTCGTTTTCGGGACGTCCTCATTCCCCTCGGCGTCCCCATCTTCATCGGACCCGGCTCGATCACGACGGTCATCCTCTATTCGGGTAAGGCGGAGGACCAAGGCCAGATGCTCGGGCTCGCCGCCGTGGTGCTGATGATCGCCATCGGTACCGGGCTCGTCCTCTCGACCGCGTCATGGGTTCGAGAAGCGATGGGCGACACGGGACTCGACATCGCCACCAGGATCCTCGGCCTGTTCCTTGCCGCGATGGGTGTGCAGTTCGTGCTCGATGGGCTGGCGTCGGTCACTACCGGGTTGATCAACGCGACCGGAGGATAGGCAGCCAGACGTTCCGGTTGAGCTTCTGCCTCCTCACGCCCCCTACCTGATAAAGAGCATCTCCCGGTACTTCGGCAGCGGCCAGTACTCGTCGGCAACCTCCACTTCCAGAGCGTCTGCGTGCTTGCGCACCTTGTCCATGAGACTTCGTAGCGGCCCGGCGCAGTACTTCATGTGCGCCTCGGTCGACTCGAAGTGATGGTTCGCCAGGGCCTCTTCGAGCTGCGCGACGGTGGCCATCATGGCGTTGGTCTCCTCGGCGATCTTCTTGATGCCGGCGGGCTTGAGCTCGACACCGAGATACGAAGCGCTGTTGACGGTGGCCGCCAGGCTCGACACGTACGACATGGTCGCCGGGTAGATGATCGTCTTCGCGAGCTCGACCACGAGCTTGGCTTCGACGCCGATCGAGAGGATGTACTGCTCGGCGTAGACCTCATACCGGCTCTCGAGCTCGACTGCCGAAAGCACGCCGGTGCGCTCGAAGAGATCGACCACCGACTGCTCCCTCAGCACCGGCAGAGCATCCGCCGTTGTGGGAAGGTTCCTGAGCCCGCGTTCTTCGACCGCGGCGCTGTGCCACTCCTCGGAATATCCGTTCCCGCCGAACACCACGTCACCGTGCTCTTTCATCAACACCTGAAGCACCGTGGCGACCGCCGCCGGTATCTCCTTTCCAGCAGACAGCTCGGTTTCGAGCTTCTCGGCGATCCACTCGAGGGAATCGGCCAGCATGGTGTTCATCGCGACGAGAGGCCCCGACACCGATTGGGAAGAGCCCACGGCGCGGAACTCGAAGCGATTGCCGGTGAAGGCGAACGGTGAGGTGCGATTGCGGTCGCCCGGGTCGCGTTTGAAGGGCAGGATCTGCGAGAGGCCGAGGTCCATCATGCCCCCATCGCTAGAAACCGAAACGTTGCCGTCTTTGATGTCATTGAAGACGGCTTCGAGCTGGTCGCCGAGATAGACCGATAGAATCGCCGGAGGTGCCTCATTCGCGCCAAGGCGATGATCGTTGGCGGCCGAGGCAATGACGGCGCGCAGGAGCGGACCGTACAGATGAACGCCCCGGATCACCGCGCCACAAAACAGCAGGAAGTTGAGGTTGTCGTGCGGCGTGCGTCCTGGGTCCAAGAGGTTTCCCTGCGTCGAGTTCCCGACGGACCAGTTCACATGCTTTCCCGAGCCATTGAGGCCCGCGAACGGCTTCTCGTGGAGAAGACAGACGAAGCCGTGCTCCAACGCCGTGCTCTTCATGATGGTCATCATGAGCTGCTGATGATCGGCGGCGACGTTCGCCGCTTCGAAGTACGGCGCGATCTCGAACTGACCCGGCGCAACCTCGTTGTGGTGGGTCTTGGCAGGAATACCCAGCTTGAAGAGCTTGTCTTCGAAGGCTTGCATGAAGACCTGCACGCGCCCCGGAATGGCACCGAAGTAGTGGTCATCGAATTCCTGACCCTTGGGCGAAGGTGCGCCGAAGAGCGTCCGGCCAGCCAGCAACAGATCGGGTCTGCTGTTCGCGAAGTGCGCATCGACCAGGAAGTACTCTTGCTCTGCGCCGCAACTCGAGCTGAGCGGCGCGATGTCGGTCTCGCCCATGAGCGCGAGCACTTTCTGCGCAGCCTTGTCCATCGCCGCGTTCGAGCGAAGGAGCGGAATCTTCTTGTCGAGGGCCTCACCAGTCCACGACATGAAGACGCTCGGGATCATCAGGGTCGCCCCGTTGGCGGTGTTCATCACGTAGACCGGACTGGTCGGATCCCAGGCCGTGTAGCCACGAGCGGCTGCGGTCATCCGAAGGCTGCCGTTCGGGAAGGAGGATCCGTCCGGCTCACCCTTGATCAGGAGGCTTCCCGTGAACTCAGTGATCGCGTTCCCATCGGAGTTGGTCACGATAAATCCATCGTGTTTCTCCGCAGTGATGTTTGTCATCGGAAAGAAGATGTGAGAGTAGAACTTAACGCCCTTTCCAAGCGCCCAGTCCTTCATCGCCGCCGCCACCACATCGGCCGTCGACGGATCGAGTGGAGCTCCCGTCTGAACGGTCTTCTTCATCGCTTTGAAGGCGTTCTTGGAAAGAGCTTCCTCCATGGTCGCTAGATCGAACACGTCGCTGGCCCAGATCTCGCTCAGTGGACGCGGCGGCGGCCCGGTAGGTACTTCGGTTCGGTTGGTGACTTCGTTGATGGCCTGCTGACGAATCTCGTTACCGCTCATGA